>CAYPYM010000411.1:0-3751 GCA_964414435.1 uncultured Ignavibacteriales bacterium
GCCGGCGGTGTCGGCCAGCGCGACCGGTTTGTCCCGAAAGGTCGGCGCGGTTTTGAAAAACAGCTCGAGCGGGAAATCGGGAAACAAAATACAGGCGATGCGCGGGTCAGCTTTCAAGGGGCACCTCCACGGTTACGCCTTCGCGCGAGATACGGCTTTTGGCGACAGTCACCCCGAGCGTGCGGCGGTCGATCCGGTCGATCTCGAGGCGGAGCGCGACGAGGCTCGGGGGGATGATGCCGGAGTTGTTTTCGGTCAGGAAAAAGATCAGCCCCCGGGCGCGGCCGGCGCCGATCCGCAAACGGTGCAGCATGATGGTCGGGAGCGGGGCGGTCTGCCCGACCAGGTCGAGCACGATCCACGGAGCGATATTGTGTTTCAGGAGCAGTTCGGCCACCCGAAGGCCGGTCGGGATTGAGGCGGGGGAGACGGTCAGGAGGCGGTCGAGATCGATTCCGGCGGCGGCCGCGGCGGCGGGGAAAAAGAACCGCCCCGGATCGATATACACCGCCCGGCCGTTGCGGGTGAGCGCGGCGAAGATGGCGAGCAGCAGGCTGGTTTTGCCCGAGGACGGCCCGCCGGTCAGTTCGAGCAGCTGGCCGCAGGGGATGCCGCCGTGGGGGAAAAGCGAATCGAGCGCGGGGAGGCCGGTGCCAAAGGCGAGGTTGAGGCGTTCGGAGGCGAGTCCGGCGGCGGTCGGCCATTTGCGGCGGATCTGGCGCCGGAGTTCGGCGAGGTCATGCGGGGCGCGGTCGATCTTGTTCGGTCCCATGGCGATACGGTTCTGTACAAAGGCCGGTTGCATACGGGTTCCGTGATGGTTATCCGGTCGTTATTATTAACTACACACTTGTGCAGTATATATGCGATAAGATCGGCGGTTTGTCAAGACGGCTTGAATGATATGTGACTATCATGTTGCGGCAGATCCTCAGATCTGCCGCACACCCGGAGGGTGTTTTGCTCTGGCGCAGGCACGATGATCTGCCGGATCGCACTGAACAATCCGGTCCCCGCCCGCGTCTCTATCATGTCCTTCCCCTCTGAATGATTACATCCCCAACCTCGCCTTAGCCGCCCGTCCGACCGGTGTGGGAGACCTCCGTTCAACCTCAGCCCCGGGAAAGGTGGGTGCCATTATGAAACTCGTTCATGTCGCAGCCGTGCTGGCGGCGCTCGGCACGATTGTGCCGGTCGCGGCCGCCGCGCCCGAAGTCGACACGGTCGACGCCGCGATCAGCCGCGTGACCGTGTACCCCGATCGCGCCAAAGTGCAACGTTCCGCCGAGATCGAACTCGAACCGGGCGAACACTCGCTCCTGTTCGTCAATTTGCCGCTCACCGCCGATCAGAGCTCGTTCCGGTCGTCGGCATCGGGACTGGCCGGTGTCACCCTTCAGGGGTTGAGCTACCGGACCGATGTCCAGCGCGAGCCGGTGCACGAGGAGGCGGCCGATCTCGAACGGCAGATCAAGCGGTTCGAGCGCGACAGTCTCGGGTGGCTCAACGGGCGGAAAACGGTGTTGCTCCGTCAGCGGGAGCTGCTCACGGCGATGAGCAGCCAGCGAGCCCAGGATGAAGCGCACCGGGCCGGGCTGGGCGAGATCGATATTGCCCGGTGGGAGAAGGCGTACGGGTTTCTGGGGGAGAAGATGACGGCGGTGGTCGATTCGATCCGGCTGGTCGATTACGCTATCACCGATGTCAATCAATCGATCGAACTACTCCAGTCACGGCTGCGAAAACGCCAGTCTCAGACCGAGACCCGCACGCTCACGGTGCAGGTGAATCTGAAATTGGAGAAAGCCGGCAAGGCGACGGTCACGCTCGACTACATGATTGCCGGAGCGCAGTGGCGGCCGCTGTACGACGCCCGCCTGAACGCCGGCGGCGACACGGTCGAACTGGCCATGTATGCGGAGATTGCCCAACGCACGGGGGAGGACTGGAAGGACGTGAAACTCGAGCTGTCGACCGTGAGGCCCTCGAATCAGACCGGCCCCGGCGAATTGAAGCCGTGGCAGCTTTCGATTGTCGGAACGGCGCCCGGGATCTACACTGGCACCACCGGGCGGATCGCCGGGACTATCAGGGACCAGGAGACGGGCGAGCCGGTCGTGGGGGCCTCGGTGCTCGTGGTCGGCACCCAGCGCGGAGCGATGACCGATTTCAACGGCCGGTACGAAATCACCGGGCTGCAGCCGGGGACGTACGCAGTCAGGGTGAGCAATATCGAGTACAACACGATCCAGATGGTCGATGTGCCGGTGATGGGGGGCAGCACCCGGCAGCAGGAATTCGCGATGGGACGCAAGATTTCGGAACTCGACAAGACAATCACAGTTGTCGGCAAGCAGGATCCGGCGCAGATCTATGAGGTGGCCAACCAGTCGAATATAGCAAAGCAGCCGGTGACGACCGTGGATGAGCTGCTGAAGAATGTGGCCGGCGTGGTTACCCCATCTTCAGGTGATGTCTTCATTCGGGGCGGACGCGCGGGCGAGATGTCTTTTGTCGCAGATGGGGTACCCATAAACGACCCGCTCGGCGGACTCGGTCAGGGGGGCAGTCAGATGCAGCTGGTTCAGGGTTCAGTGGAGTACGCTACCGTGCTCTCCGGCGAGGTGGCGACGACGTTCACGGTCGCCCGCAAGGAATCGGTTCCTTCCGACGGTACCGCAATTCGAGCCTATATCGCCCGATGGAACCGCCCCGCCGAGATCCACCTGATCGCCCGGCCGCGCCTCCGCACCGGCGTCTTCCGCGAAGCCAGTCTCACCAACCAGGACGAAACACCCCTCATGGCCGGGGAGATCAGCGTGTTCGACGGTGCCTCGTACCTCGGCAAGACGGCGTTCGGGCGTGTCTATGTCCCCGGCGACTCGATCGTGCTGCCGTTCGGTGCCAGCGATGAATTGACGGTCGAGCGGAAAATCGTCAAGCGGAACCACGAGAACGACGGCGATAAGGTCAAGCAGCGGGAGACAGTCGAAATCGTGCTGACCAATAAGGGGCAGAAGGCGCGGACGGTCGCGCTGGCGGAACCGTTCCCGCGCAGCACCGACAACCAGATCAAGGTGCGGATGAGAGATGTCCTTCCGGAGCCGGACCTTCTCGAAGACGACGGCACGGCGACCTGGAACGTGGAGCTGGCGCCGGGGGAGAGCAAGACGGTGACGTTTACGTACAATTTCGAATTTCCGCGCGGCGTGCAGATCTCCGGCTTCTAACACACCCTTCGGGTGATTTGCCCTGGCGCGAGTGGAGCGCCTCCGCTATCGTTGCGGCCGATCCTCAGATCGGCCGCTCTTTTTTTCGGGAAGAAAGCTCGGGGCCCAGGGTACTCCCTGCAGACGATCAACGAACAATAATCCCGGCCCTCTCGGGCCGGTGCAATCTGCAGGGAAAGGACCAATCTCATGAAGACCCACGGATATCTGTCCCGTCCGGGCGCCCTCCCGACCATTGGCGCCGCGCTGCTTCTGGTCGGTCTGCTCACGGCCCCGGCCGGCGCAAAACAGGCTACCCCGGTCGATTCCCGAATCGATCAGGTGACGGTTTACCCTGACCGGGCCGGAATCGAGCGGTTTGTCTCGATCGAACTCCCGGCCGGCGACCATACCCTGGTGTTCGAAAATCTACCATACGGAGCCGAGGAATCCTCGTTCCGGGCCTCGGCCGACGGCCCGGCAGGGACGCGTCTGCTCGGCCTGACTCATTCGATCGTCCAGCACCTCGAGACGGTCGAGGC
>CAYPYM010000412.1:0-3748 GCA_964414435.1 uncultured Ignavibacteriales bacterium
CCCAACCTTCTGATCCGTAGTCAGACGCTCTATCCAATTGAGCTATGGGCGCATTACACTATGTTTGTGCGGTCGCATTAAAATACCATCGCCGGGCAATGTCAAGGCGTTTTTTCCCATCGGAATCGGAACGGGGACCTGTCTTTCCGGGCAGTTAGTCCTGTGGAAACAGCATCGCCTACAACAAATGGTGGGCCACCGTTGCCGCGCTGCACCCCACCATAATTGGTTCGCTGCCGGATGAGTTGGGAGTGATTCGAGTTGGCGCGGGGGGAGGGTCAGCGGGTGCCGCCGGTGAAGTGGATCACGGCCCAGGCGATGAGCGCGAAGATCACGAAGATGAGGGCGATTACGAGTTTATTCGGCCCTTCTTTTTTTTTTGACCGCTTCACGGCCACCGGCTGACGCTCAATAATCTCTCTGATCTTCACCAGCCACTCATCCTCGGCGGCCAACAGCTCGGGTGGCTCCGAGGGGAGCGTGAAGACGGGCACCTCCGGGAGATCGGACGGCTCGACCGCCTCGACCCGGGCCGCGATCACGGTGACGTTGTCGTTGCCGCCGCGGTCATTGGCGAGCTGCACGAGGTGCGAGACGATTTTGTCGAGGTCGTCGCGAACGCGGTTGGCGATATCAAAAATCTCGTCGTCGTCGGCAAAGCCGCAGAGGCCGTCGGAACAGAGAATGAACGTTTGACCCGGCTCGACCTGAATGAGGCGATAGTCGACCTCGACCGTGTCGCGCACGCCGAGGGCGCGGGTGATGACGTTGCGGCCGACCAGCGATTCGGCTTCTTCCTGCGAGATATTGTGGGTCGCCTGCATTTCGCTCACCCAGGAGTGGTCGTTGGTGAGCGGGGTGAGCTTTTTGGCGTCGAGCCGGTAGGCGCGGCTGTCGCCCACGTGGGCGACGCTCATCATGTTGCCCTCGAAGGCGATTCCGACGACGGTCGTACCCATGCCGGCCATGGCCGGGGTGGTGGCGGCTTTGTTGTAGATGGCGCGATTGGCCAGACGGACCGCCCGTAGAAGGAGGTTGCCCGATTCGGGCAGTGCCTTCGGGATCTCCAGACGGTCGTCGCCCAGGATTTCGGCGGTGAGTTTATGATGGACCGTTTCGATTACCTGGACGGCCGACATCGACGCCACTTCGCCGGCCTGATGACCGCCCATACCGTCGCACACCACGTACAGGTTGTGGTCGTCATCGAGATACAGGTAGTCTTCATTGCCGGTGCGGACCAGGCCGATATCGGTTTTTCCAGCGGCTTTGATGAGTAGCGGCACTCGTAATCCTCAAAAACGTGAAAGACGGTTCAGGTTGCCGAACTCCGGCCCATTGCGGAGTCGGTGAGCCCATGTTGCAGATGTATACACTCGAAGATGCGGTCTGCCGGTCAGTAAAACAAGAAAAAACCCCGATGTCAACCGGGGTTTTTCCAATTCCGTACCGGTCCGGTTTTACTTGAGCAACACCATCTTGCGGGTCTCGGTCCCCTGGTCGGTGACCACCCGGTAGAAGTAGATGCCGCTGGCAAGTCCGGAACCGTCATAATCGCTCGAATGATCACCCGCGGCGAGCGCGCCGAGATTCTGCTCGGATACCTGCCGCCCGAGCACGTCAAAAACATCCAGCCGAACGGCCGAGCGGGTCGGCAGGCTGAAGGAGATCGTCGTGGTCGGGTTGAACGGGTTGGGATAATTCTGGTGGAGCGCGAATGCGTTCGGCAGTCCGTTCTGATTGTCCTCCACATCGAGCGGAGTGACATCGAGTGAGACCGAACCGGAAGCACTCACGGTCGTGTCAAGAAGGGAGCGCACGGTGTAGGTGAGCGTGTCGACCGGGCCGCCCGGGAAGGCGGGGACGGCGACGTCAAACCAGACGTAGCTGACGGAGTCGGCGTCGTTGTAGAACGTCTCGGACTGCGCGACTACCGGCCAGCCCTTGACCGATTCGGCGGTGACGCCGTACATGTCGCGGATCGTACCGGTGTTGTGGACGCCGATCCAGATGCGCACGGTATCCGAGGGCTGCCCGACCGTATCGGCGGGGGGATCGGAGATCTCCAGGCCGATGGTCGCGGAGAGCGACAGGAAGACGGTGGCGGTATCCTGGTTGATCCAGGTGTGATTGCCGCTGTCGATTGTCGCCGGGACGCCCATGACGCGGAAGGTCACCAGTTGGCCGGCGGTGCAGCCTTCGTCGATGCCCGGCGTATTGGGATCGTCGCCGTAGACCGACATGTAGCCGAAAATGCCGACAAACCGGGAGGTGTCTCGCCCGCAGTTGACGCCGTCGGGATCGTAGGCATCGATCACGGTGCCGACCGGGGCCGGAACGCCGTTGATCATGACCTCGCCGGCCTGGTTGAGCCAGTAGGGAGTGGGGATCGGGTCGGCCGCCGCGGCTGTCGCCATCAAAATCAGCGTCGCCGCGAGAAGCAGCCTGAACATACCGTGTTTCAACATATCACCATAGTTTGGCCGGCCGGTCGACGGGCGACCGGCCGGACATTCGTGTCAGTTTCAGCGAAGCAGGCCGGGCCTACTTCATGAGAATCATCTTCTTCGTCTCACTGAAATTATCGGCAGAGAGGCGATAGAAGTAAATACCCGAGGCGACCTGGCGGCCGGCCGAGTTGGTGCCGTCCCAGACGACCTGGTTTTCACCGGCGTCGGCGACGTTATCAAACGGCGTGGCGACCAGTTCACCGAGGACGTTGAAGACCTCGATCTTGGCCCGGACCGCAGTCGGCAGGGTGAACGAGATCGTCGTCGTCGGGTTGAACGGGTTCGGGTAGTTCTGGGACAGCGAGAAGCTGGTCGGGAGACCCGGTTCTTCGCCCGTCTTGGCGGTCAGGTTCTGGAGTTCGATCCGATCGCCGGAGGCGGTGAAGGTGTAGGTCTCGTTGACCGGCCGGCCGTTGATCGCCAGGGTGAACTGTTCGCCCACCTTGACGCCTTCGACCGCGCTGGTATTCTGATCGTCGGCGTAGACCGGCATGAAGCCGAAGACGCCGTTCTGCTTAAGCGTGTAGGAACCGATCTTGACGCCGTTCTTGTTGAACGCGTCGACAGTAGCGCCGGCCGCGACAGTCTTGCCGTCGAGGGTGAGATCGCTGCTGTAGAGGTTCATCCACTGGGTGGTCGGCGTGACATCGTCGGCCGCGATCTTGGCGATCTGGCCGAGCGGGCGCGGCTGCGGAGCAACGACCGGTCCGCCGCCGGGGTAGATCAGGCTGCCGTCGTGGTCGACCTTGACCCAGTAGCCCATGCACGGGTTCAGGTTGTCGAGCGTGTTGTGCAGGCTGTCGCCGGGCAGGTAGACCTGACCGCCGTTGTCGAATCCGAGCGACACGATCAGGTTGCCGTCGAGGGACTGGAGTGCATCGGCCACCGGCATCTGGACCGCCGGCAGGTAGGACACGAGGTTCCAGCCGGTCGTGACCGGAATCGGGGTCGCAGTCGCGACCGCGGCGCCGGTGACTTCGAGCAAGACGTCGGCGTCGACATCGATCCAGTAGCCGCTGAGGTGGTCGACATACCAGAGGGTCGAGAACTGCGGCAGGTTGGGATCGTAGGTGAGGCCGCCCTGTTCGAAGCCGAGGACCAGGATGAGGTGGTCGGAGATCGAAGCGAGAGCGTCGGTGATGTAGTCGGACTCGGAGTCGACCGTCCAGCTCACGAGGTTCCAGCCCTGATGGAGCTGGCACGACGAGGTGAACTGGCCGCCCTCGAGGCAGACTTCC
>CAYPYM010000413.1:0-3740 GCA_964414435.1 uncultured Ignavibacteriales bacterium
GTTGACAATTCCGTCACCTGGGTTACGCGCGACTATCCGAACTGCCGCTGGACGCTCAGCAACGCTCAGGTCAGCTACGGCCTGCGCAGCAATTGTGGGCCTGGTCCTACGTGTGCCTCTGATGAGTGGGTCTCGTACGGCTTCGTGCAGAACCCCCGGCTGGACGAGGACGGCGTTGACGCGAACACCGCCCAGGACGGCCTCGCGCTGATGCGGGTGGAACCGAACGCCCGGCCGGCCGGCATGGGCGGCGCCTTCGTAGCCATGACCGCCACGCCCGACGCGATCCCGTACAATCCCTCGGCCGGGTGGAGCGTTACCGATGTCGCTGGATCGTTCGGCCATGTCGCCTACTGGGAAAATATCCGTCTCGAAAGCGGCTACCTGACCGCGCGGCTCTCGAACAAGCTATCCCTGAATACGGGGATTCGCTACGCCGCGATCGACCAGCTCGAGAAACGGTCGGCGGTCCCGACCGAGGAGCCGCTGGCGCTCTTTGACGCCTCCGATGCATCGTTCAAGGTCGGCGCCGTGTTTCGCGCCTCCGATCGTATCGCGGCCGGCGCCGCGTTCGGCTGGTTCTTCGAGAAGATCGACCAGTGGAGCGGCTGGGCGTTCAATCTCGATCTGGGCGTCACCGCCCAGGCGACCGAGAACCTCACGGTCGGCGGGTCGGTCGCCAATATCGGCTCCGACCTGACCCTGTCGCGCTCGGGCTATCCCGGCTCCGATCCGATCCCGCTGCCGACCACGTACCGGGCCGGCGTCGCCTACGCGCTCGACCGCTACACCGGCGCGGCCGACATCGTCTATATCGACGACGCCACCCACCTGCATCTCGGTGTCGAGGCGAAACTCCACGAGCTGTTCCAGCTTCGCACCGGCTACATGGTCAATTACGATACGAAGAACTTCACCGCCGGGGCCTCGTTCGTGCAGCGCAACCTGACGGTCGACTACGCCTTCATCCCGTATTCGAAAAATCTGGGCACGACCCACATGTTCAACCTGACTTTTACGCTATAGAGAGGATTGACAGACTATGCCTAAGTACAAGATCGCCTGGCTGCCCGGCGACGGCGTCGGGAACGACGTCATGGAAGCGGCCAGGATTGTGCTGGACAAAATGAAATTCGACGCCGAGTACCTACACGGCGATATCGGCTGGGAGTTCTGGCGGGCCGAGGCCAACCCGCTGCCCGACCGTACCGTTAAGCTGCTCAAGGAGTGCGACTGCGCGCTGTTCGGCGCGATTACATCAAAGCCGCGCGACGAGGCCGAGCAGGAACTGGCCCCGGAACTGCAGGGGAAAGGACACATCTATTCCTCGCCGATCGTCCGCCTTCGCCAGGAATTCAATCTCCGCACCAATCTCCGCCCGTGCAAGGCCTATCCCGGCAACCCGCTGAACTACAAAGAGGGGATCGACCTCTGCGTATTCCGGGAGAACACCGAAGACCTCTACAGCGGCGTGGAATTCCACCCGCTCCCCGACGAGGTCCGGGCAGCGATCAGCAAACACAACCCGAAGATGAAAAAGTTCGACAAGGTCGACGGCAAGGATATCGCCGTGTCATTGCGGATCAACACCCGCGAGGCCTGCCGGAACATCGTCACCGACGCTTTCGAGTACGCGAAGAAGCGCGGCTACAAGTCGGTCACGGTGGTCGAAAAGCCGAACGTGATCCGCGAGACATCGGGCCTCATGGTTCGCACCGCCCGCGAGGTGGCGAAAAACTACCCCGGCATCGAGCTGTGGGAGACCAATATCGACGCCATGTGCATGTGGCTGATCAAGAACCCGATGGACTACGGCGTGATCGCGACCTCGAACATGTTCGGTGATATCGTCTCCGATCTCTGCGCCCAGCTCGTCGGCGGGCTCGGCTTCGCGGCCTCGGGCAATATCGGCGACAAGCTCGCCGTGTTCGAGCCGACCCACGGCTCGGCGCCGAAATACGCCGGGAAATACAAGGTCAACCCGATGGCCATGCTGCTGACCACCAAGATGATGTTCGACTGGCTCGGCGAGACCGACAAGGGCGCCGCGCTCGAGGGCGCAATCGCCGATGTCATCGAAGAGGGCAAGGTCCGCACCTATGACATGGGCGGGTCGAATACGTCGCTGGAGGTCGCGCAGGCGGTCGCCGCGAGACTGTAGATTCACGTTCAGGGAATAACGCGGCAGACCATGCCGCACGAGATAGCCGCCGGGTCTTGCGCCCGGCGGTTTTTTGTGCCGATGGAATCACAAGAGGGTATAAGAGACAAACAGGGTGATGTTCAGGGAGCACTGCATGAACCCAATGAAGCTACTAATCACCGCGCTCGTATCACTGGTGTTGCTGGTCAGTCTCGGTTGCAGAAGCAGCCGTGTCCAGACGGGCACCGAGGCACCGATCGCAATGCCCTCGGTCCAATTCCCCTACCCCAACCCTTTCAGCCCTACCACATTGCTGAACATTGACGTCCCCGGCTGCATGCCGGTTCGGATCACCGTGTTCAATGTCGACGGCGACACTCTTGGAGTGCCGCTGGATTCAACGATTTGTGGGCATCTGGATTTTAACTGGTGGGATTCTCGCGTAGTCATGAATTCGCGCACCGGTCTTCCGGACACCCTGTGGCGCCGCCCCGGGACTAGCGGGCTCTATATGTTCCACGTCGAGTTTCCCGACACCACCATCGTCGGGAAACAGTTGCTCTTGCTGTAAACACCGAGGCACATGACATTCGCTGTAGGGAACCGCGTGATCGCGCCGAGCGTATAATCAGCACAGGTTGCAACACAAATTTACGACATGAACAGTCGCTTTTCCCCCGGCCGGGTCCGCAAGAGCCCGGCCGCTTTTTTCTGCCAGAGCGCAGCAGCGGCACGCATCGCCGCCACAAATTCTGCGATTCGGGCAAAAAACGGGACAACGGAAACAAAATTACCGACGATCTCGTTATAATAGACAAATGAAACGACTCAAATTGATTTGTACTATACTGCGAACAGTCTGAAAGGCCGGAACACTCCTTCCGGCCTTTTTCTTTTGCGCCCCGAATTGGAATGCCCAACCTCTCACGGCTACTTTGTTCTCTGAGCGGCAGATGTCCTCATCTGCCGGAAAGTGAGCGAAGCGAAACGAGCGATGTGATCCGACGGCTCCTTCGACCGAGAGCTACTTCGTCAGGCTGTTCAGCCGCTCGATAATCACGTCGCGGGCGCGCGCCAGCGCCTTGCCCCGATGCGACACCGCATTTTTCTCGTCCAGTGTCATCTCCGAGAAGCGCTTATCCGATGGCGGGTAGTAGAACACCGGGTCGTAGCCGAATCCCTGCCCCTGGCCGATGTCCTCGGTGATCACGCCCTCCGCGACGCCATCGACCGTGATCGTAGTGCCGTCACCCCAGTCGATTGCGATCACGCAGCGGAACCGGGCGGTGCGCTTCTCCGGCGGGACACCCTGCATTTCCTGCATGAGCTTGCGGTTGTTGTCGGCGTAGGTGACATCGGGGCCGGCGTAGCGCGACGAATACACGCCGGGGGCGCCGTCGAGAGCGTCGACCTCGAGTCCGGAGTCGTCCGCCAGAGCCGGAAGGTCGCAGAATTTCGCGATGCCGGTCGCCTTCAGCAGGGCGTTTTCCTCGATGGTGGCGCCGGTCTCTTCGATATCGGGGAAATCGAGGAAATCGTTGCGGGTGAGGACGGTGATCGGGAGATCGTCGAGCAGATGTTTGATCTCCCGGATTTT
>CAYPYM010000414.1:0-3732 GCA_964414435.1 uncultured Ignavibacteriales bacterium
CGTGTTGTGTCTTACCGAGCTGTGGGACCCGGAGGGTGTTTTTCTCTGGCGTGTATCGTGACGTTGGAAAGGCGGGTGACGGCCATGCAATGTCGGTCGTGTTGTATCTTACGGGGCTGTGGGATCACCGGGGGGTGTTTTTCTCAGGCGTGTATCGTGACGTCCGTGCAGCACGAGACTAAGCACTGCAATGCCGGTCGTGTTGTGTCTTACCGGGCTGTGGGACCACCCGGGGGGGTGTTTTTCTCTGGCGTGTATCGTGACGTTCGAATCGCACGAGATTCGACTACGCGATGCCGGTCGCAGCACGTCTCGCAGGGCCGTAGCAACGACGGTGTTTCCACTAGTTTATGGACTTCGCCGACCCCGTTTCACGGCCGGTGCAAGTGCCGACGTAAGCGCTTGCGGGGCAAGGGGGAAATCGGCCCGATTTGTCGGGGAAACCGGTTGACATAAAGCAAAATAGGGCTATATTAGGTGCTTGAATCTCTGGTCGGGTGTGAATAAATTCACAATTGCGACCGGATAAGTGTAAGTAAGCTTTTATTGTAGATAGCGTTACAGGAGGCCACGATGAGCGAGCCGAAAGTATTTAAGAACTTTATCAACGGCCAGTGGGTCGAATCGAAGTCCGGCCGGACATACAAAAACATCAACCCGGCCAATACTGACGAAGTTGTCGGCATCTTCCAGAAATCGAACGCGGAAGATGTCGAGATGGCCCTGGCCGCCGCCGCCGAAGCCTACAAGTCGTGGCGCCTCGTGCCCGCTCCCAAGCGCGGTGAGATTCTTTACCGGGTCGCCCAGCGCATGCTCGCCGAAAAAGAAAGTCTCGCCTCCGACATGACCCGCGAAATGGGGAAGGTGATCGACGAGACGCGCGGCGACGTGCAGGAAGCGATCGACATGACCTTCTACATGGCCGGTGAGGGCCGCCGGCAGTTCGGCATGACGACGCCGTCGGAGATGAAGAACAAGTTCAACATGACGATCCGTCAGCCGCTCGGTGTCTGCTCGTTCATCACGCCGTGGAATTTCCCGATGGCGATTCCGTCGTGGAAGACGATGCCGGCGCTGATCTGCGGTAACACGGTCGTGATCAAGCCGGCCACCGACACGCCGCTGTCGGTCATCAACATGGCGCGGATCATGCACGAGGAAGGTGTCCCGGCCGGGGTGTTCAATGTCGTGACCGGTTCCGGCGGTGAGCTGGGCGAGCCGCTGATCAACGACCCGCGCGTGAAGGTCGTCTCGTTCACCGGTTCGACCGAGGTCGGCCGGAAGATCTCCGAGGCGTGCGCGCCCGGATTCAAGCACACCTGTCTCGAGATGGGCGGCAAGAACGTGCAGATCGTCATGGACGACGCCAAGCTCGAGCTGGCGGTCGAGGGTGCGCTGTGGGGCGCCTTCGGCACGACCGGCCAACGCTGCACCGCGACCAGCCGCGTGGTCTGCCATAAGGATGTCGTGGAGAAATTCACCAAGATGATGGTCGAGCGGGCGAAAGCGCTCAAGATCGGCAACGGACTCGAGAAGGGGATCCAGATGGGTCCGCATATCAACCAGAGCCAGCTCGAGACCTCGCTCGGTTATATCGATATCGCGAAGAACGAAGGGGCCAAAATGCAGTGCGGCGGCGAGCGCCTCACCGGCGGCATCTACGACAAGGGCTGGTTCATCCAGCCGACGATTTTTACCGAGGTGACCCGGAAGATGCGTATCTGGCGCGAAGAGGTGTTCGGCCCGGTGCTCAGTATAGCGACCTGCAGCAGTTTCGATGAAGCGATCGAGATGGCCAACGACACCTCGTACGGCCTGTCGGCATCGATCTACACCCAGGATATCAACCGGGCCTACACCGCCATGCGCGACGTGTACACCGGTATTTTCTATGTCAACGCGCCGACGATCGGCGCCGAGACGCACCTGCCGTTCGGCGGCACGAAAGAGACCGGCAACGGCCACCGCGAGGCGGCCACCGCGGCGCTGGACGTGTTCAGCGAGTGGAAGTCGGTTTATGTCGATTTCTCGGGCGTGCTCCAGCGGGCCCAGATCGACAACAACTGAGTCAGGCAAGGAAGGCTCGTTTGCGCGCGAAGTATGTCAGTAACCGGTGGGGCGGGTACACGCCGATGTACCTGATCCTGCACATGTGGCGGGCGTCGTCAATATAACGCCGCGGCCGCAGTACGAGTGTGAATGAGAACGAATAACCAATCCTGACTTGAACGGAGTTCGACATGGCTAAGAACAAAAAGCGGATCATCATCATGGGCGCGGCCGGCCGCGACTTCCATAACTTCAACGTCCTCTATCGCGACAACAACGATGTCGAGGTGGTGGCGTTCACCGCGACGCAGATTCCCGATATCGAAGGCCGGGCGTACCCGAAGGTACTTGCCGGCAAGAACTACCCCAAAGGGATCCCGATCTACCCGGAAGCGGACCTGCTCGACCTGATCAAGAAGCACAAGATCGACGAAGTCGTCTTCTCGTATTCCGACGTGCCGTACCAGTATGTCATGGAGAAAGCCGCCTACGTGATGGCGGCCGGGGCGCGGTTCGCGGTCGAAGGCGGCGAGCCGACCATGATCAAGTCGACCAAGCCGGTCGTGGCGGTCTGTGCGATCCGCACCGGTTGCGGCAAATCGCAGACGACCCGTCGCGTGGCCGAGGCCCTTCAGGCGCTGGGCAAGAAGGTCGTGGCGATCCGCCACCCCATGCCGTACGGCGATCTGAGCAAGCAGGTCTGGCAGCGTTTCGCGAAGCTCTCCGATCTCGACAAGCACAAATGCACGATCGAGGAGCGCGAGGAGTACGAGCCGCACATCATGCGCGGGGTCGTGGTCTACGCCGGTGTCGATTACGAGAAGATCCTCCGCGAGGCGGAGAAGGAAGCCGACGTGATCCTGTGGGACGGCGGCAACAACGACATGTCGTTCTACCGGCCGGATCTTCAGATCACCGTGGTGGACCCGCACCGTCCGGGGCACGAGCTGTCCTATTACCCGGGGCAGGTCAACCTGCTGCTGGCCGACGTGGTCGTGATCAACAAGATCGACTCGGCCGATCCGGAAGGGATCAACGAGGTGCGCCAGAATATCGCGGCGTACAATCCGGACGCGATCGTGGTCGACGCGGCCTCGCCGCTGGTGGTCGATGATCCGTCGCTGATCAAGGGCAAGAAGGTGCTCGTGGTCGAGGACGGCCCGACGCTCACCCACGGCGAGATGGCTTACGGCGCCGGTGTGGTCGCCGCCGAGAAGTACGGCGCGGCCGAACTGGTCGACCCGCGGCCGTTCACGGTCAAGTCGATTACGAAGACCTATGAGAAATATCCCGAGATCGGAATTCTGCTGCCGGCGATGGGTTACGGCGCCCAGCAGGTGAAGGATCTCGAGACGACGATCAACAACACCAAGTGCGATTCGGTGATAATCGCCACCCCGATCGATCTCGGCCGGATCATCAAGATCAAAAAGCCGACGGTCCGGGTGCAGTACAACCTGCAGGAGATCGGGACGCCCGACCTGGGGCAGGTACTGACCAATTTCGTCGAAGGAAAAAAGAAACCGTCGGCGAAAAAGAAAACGTCGAAGAAGTGACACCATCGAAAGCGGGCCGGGGGAACTCGGCCCGCTTTCGTGAAAAAGCAACAATCGGCCCGGATGGCAAAATATGTCGGTGAACAAAACAGCGGTGGTAGCTCTCGGCGGGAACGCGATTACGCAG
>CAYPYM010000415.1:0-3717 GCA_964414435.1 uncultured Ignavibacteriales bacterium
ACTTGGCGACATTCGGCGGTGGCTGGAGAGAAGCTGGTTCACTGTGCTCTCATTCGTCGGGTAGTGGTTGGCTGTCGACATACGCCGACACTCATGTTACTCCATTCCACTTGGGGGGATTCAGTGCTCAATTGTCTGCAAGTAACATAGCAGAAGATCTCTCGGGCGTCAAAAAAAAACAGGCTCCGCGCGGGAGCCTGTTGGTGATATCCGTAAGCGGTGCGCGACTCAGTGGCCGCCCATCATACCGCCCATACCGCTGGTATCCTCGGTGTATCCGTCAGGAATATCGAAAATGCCGGCGGGGGCGTCCTTCTTGGCGTACTCGAGCAGTTTGGAGGTCGTCTTGACCTCGGCGCCGCCCATGTTCATGGTCGAAACGCTTTCGACCGTCGCGCCCTTGAGCTGCGACATCTTGGCCAGCATCTTTTCGAAGCCGGGCATCGCCGCCATCACGGCGTTCGCCACCGACTGATACATCGACAGGTCGATATCGATGTCGGTTGAGTTCCAGCTCTTGGTGGTGACCGTGCCCATCGGCATGGCGATTTTCACTTCATAGAGCTTGGCGTTCCACTCGCCGACCTTCTTGGTCGAGTCCATCGCGGTGACGGTGATGTCGATGTTGTCGAATACGTTCTGCATCGCGCTCTTCGCCGCGGCCGCGGCCGAATCGCCCTTTTCGGCGGCGATTTCGTCCTGAAGCTTGCTCATGAAGTCGACCGGCACCTTGACATAGGTCTTGTTGTTGCTGTCGACGAAATACATGACGCCGAGATCGTTGCGGAGGATGAAGGTCTGCCCCTCACCGGTGACCATGGCGGCCTTGTCGGGGACAAGCCAGACCTCGGCGGTATCGGTGCGGGCCGGCTGCTGCTGGCCCTGGATCGCAAAAGCGTCCATGTGCGTCACGGTCTTGAGGTAATCGGCGGCGGCAACCTGCGACACCGCGCCGAACGAAAGAGTCAGGATCGCGACCGCAGCCGCCACCCGGAGAAACTTTGAGTTCATTACGACTCCTTTCGGATTTACCGAAGTGCTGAAATGGTCAAGTCAGTATCGTCCGTTCAGTCCGCCCCCGAGCCCCCGCGCGGATCAGCTATTATACAGGCGGAAGGTAACGGTAACAACAAGTTTAGTCAAAAAGTGGGCCTGTCCGATGGCTCCCCGGCGACTCAACCCGGCCCTTTTCCCCCGGGGTCGGGAAAAGTTATGAACCGGACAAATCGGCCGATATTACAGGTAAGACACCGGGGGCAAGGAGGATAGCAGCATGTCTCAGGAAATAAAGAGGACCAATTGGAGCCGCTTTATCAAGCGGTTTAACACCCACAACCTGTATCGACCGGTGCGCCTGACCTTTAGTCCGGATAATTCTCACTCGTCCGAGTTGTCCGACCGCAGCCTGTTTCTCGGCTTCTCCCTCACTCGCGCCGGGCGCCGGATCGACGGCCTCGAGATCTACACCGGCGTATCCGATCCGGAACGACTTGGCCGGCCGGCCGTCTCAGTGCAGGGACTGGTCCAAATCGATGAACTGACTGATGACGAGGGCAACCGGATCGGGCTGACAATCGCCAGCGAGAGCGGTCAGGCGGTGCGGGTGACGTTCGACGGCGAGCCGCTGCCGCAGCAGGTGCTGATCGAGAAACTCGCTTATTCGCTGTACGAACGGCGGGGGGCGCATCATGGCGCCGACCTCACCGACTGGTACGAGGCCGAGCAGGCGGTCCGTCAGGTGACCGAGCCGCTGCTGGCCTGAGCGGGAGCGGCCGGATCGGCCGCTACTTGACAATCTGAATGATCTGTTTGAACTGATCGCCTCTGGCGATTGTCAGCATCTCGAACAGAGACATCTCGACACTGGTGATCTTCGCACCGAGGTCGCGGATCGCCTGGATGCCGATCTCTTTGTTCTCGGCGAAGCGCGACGAAACGGCGTCGGCAACCAGATAGACCTCGTACCCTTCCCCAATCAAATCGATTGCGGTCTGCCAGACGCAGACGTGTGTTTCCATGCCCACCAGCAGAATCTGACGGCGGCCGGTCTCTTTCAGACGGTCGTTAAAGGCCGGATTGCCACAGCAGGAAAACGACTCCTTGACCATCGGCTTCTGCCCCGGGAGCGCTTCGGTGATCTGCGGGATAGTCGGGCCGAGTTTGTCGGGGAGCTGTTCGTTCCAGAGAATCGGGATATCGAGCACCTGCGCGCCCTTGATCATGCGGACGACGTTCTCGAAAAAGCGGTCCTTTTCATACATGAGGGTGGCCAGTTTCCCCTGAACATCGACGATGACCACGGCGGCGTTGTCTTTCTTGAGCATTCTGAGCATCTCCTTATCGGCTAACAGGATATTTCCCGCATGAACGTACGGGGGGAAGATATGTTCCCCCGGCCGGTTTGTCAGGGAGAATCGGGGCGTGAGATTGCTTCGCCCCCCTCGAAGACTCGGGAGCTCGCAATGACGGGATAGGAGACCGGAGTTGAGTCGGGCTATGGGAGCGATCCACCAGTTGGCCTGATTTTGAACGCTCTGACCGATTTTTCAGCAGTTTTTGAGCCGGGCTCGGACCGGGGTTACACTGAGAGTACCGACTAATCCGCTACCGAACAACACCTTACGCGACTTCGCAAAATTCGGTCGAACAAGCATGAGAATTGCAAGAGTACTTCCTACGCTTGTAGTGACCCCTTCGGCGTGGAAGGAGGACGGTATCCCATGAAGAGATTTTTCATACTATCGGCAGCGGCGGCGCTGGTGCTGGTTGCGGTGAACGGCTGTGATCAGAACCGCAGTACGCTCAGCGACTCGTTCGCCGGTCAAAGTACGGTATTCCGGGTGATTCCGGACGCTGAGTCGGTGGTTTCGGCGACCCTGTACGTCTACTGCGTGACACCGAGTATGCAAACGGTCTATGTCCACCGGGTGACGGCCGACTGGTCGGACGCTACGGTGACCTGGAATAACTTCGCGGCGGCTTTCGATGCCTCGAATTCCGGGTCGTTTGCGGCCAGCAGCCCCGGCTGGAAGGCGGTCGACGTAACGGCGCTGGTGAAAGACTGGATCGACAGCACCTACGATAACTTCGGCCTCGTGCTCGATCAGGATGTCAGCGTTTATCCGCGAGCGGTTTTCTTCAGCAGTGAAGGTGCGATGAACAAGCCGTATTTGGAAGTGCACTACGCGACCGACGGCTACGATTCGACGCAGGTCTTCGCGACCGCTTCCGACGCCGTGATCAGCGGCGCCAGCCCTGATCTGGTGCTCGCGGCCGACGGTCTGCTGCTGACCGGTTACGCCGCCGACGGGCTCGAGTACGAGAGTCTGCTGCGCTTTGGTCTGCCGGTCATTCCCCCGCCGCCCCCGGCGGATACGACGATCGTAACCGATTCGACCGGGTCGGGCGACACCTCGATCGTGGTCGTCCCGGATACGACGGTGGTCCCGGATACGATGATCATCATCGACACCCTGCCGCCGTATGTCGACCCGGCAGGCTGTACCCAGAATGCGCGGTGGTGGGCGCACCACAGCGGGTGCGGCCATTTCGCCAAGGACGACTACGTGAGCGCGTTCATGCCGATGTGGCTGGGCGATCCGTTCGGTCAGCACAGTGTCCAGCTGTCCGACAACTGCGAGGCGGCCCAGTACCTCCAGCCGAGAGGCAGCATGGCGGCCAACCGCCCGTGGGCGGATCTCTTCTCCGAGCTGCTCG
>CAYPYM010000416.1:0-3713 GCA_964414435.1 uncultured Ignavibacteriales bacterium
TCGAACGGGCTTTCGAGCTTGACGCGGAACCATTCGTTGAATTCGCGGTGGTCGGTGATGGCGCGCCAGACGCGGGCGATCGGGGCGTTGAGGCGGATCTGTTTTTCGATGCGGTCGGTAGTCATATGCAACCTCCTGGTTGCATAATTATACGCGGCAAGCGGCCGGGATGGTAGCGGTTTTTTTGACGTTTCGCCTATCGTGCGGTATTTTGCTCCACAATATGTCGGGCGCCATCGTCTGTAAGCATAAGAGGCACAAGCACTGTCGGCCGATAACGGCCAGAGTTGGAGGAGGCATGTAGCAGGTTCGGGGAAGCATTCTGTTCCTTACGATCGGGCTGGTGATCACGCCGGCGGCACTACCGTTGTCGGCCGGCGAAGGTATGTCGCAGGGCCTTGGCGAGCACTCTCCGGGCGGCATCGATACCTGGATGACGGTCGATCACGTGTGGTGGGTTACCGACTCGGTTGACAGTTCGGCGCCGCTGACGGCAACGGGTGGCAGGCTGGCGCGGTTCAATCCGGACGGCGGTTTCCTCATGATCGCGGCGGCGTTCGGACGCAATCCGGGATCGGACTCGGTCTGGGCGTGGCTGACCGAACCGACTTACTATGAGGGGGCGTGGCGGGCGCTCGATTCGTCGCGGTGTGAGGTCTGCTATCGGTTGACCTACCGCTTCATGCCCGTGCGCACCGAGGTATCACCGGGTGTGTGGGAGGAGGAGAAGATCCCGGGCGACCCGTTGATCGATACACTCCTGTACAGCGATTCGAGCTCTGTCGGTCCGCGCCTTCGGTTCGACAAGAGGATCCTGGGTCCGGCTGACCTGCTCATGAATCAGACCCGCAAGCGGATAGAGGAAGTCCGAATCGATTCGGCGATCGTGCGCGAGGCGCGGGAGATGCTGGACGGAGCCGGTCGATAGCGGATATACGCCGCCCAAATCACGGTCATCCCATCATACCTTCTCGAAATTCACCCGGTTGAGCCAGCCGTGCGCGAACTTCTCCTGGGTCGGGTTGCCGCGCATGATCGTGATGTAGTGCATGCCGCGCAGAATCACCATCGCCTTGAGCAGATACCGCTTCCGATCTTTCGCGGGGTACTTCTTCAGTGCCGTGAACGTAATCGACCCGAACCGGCCGTCCTCAAGCAGGTCCTTGTAGTCGTTCTGGTTACAGTTGAGAAGATTGAGACCCGACTGCACGAAAGTCACGGCCCGGGCGACCCCCATATTGACTGCCGTGTCGAACATTTCGTTGGCGATCGCCTGATCGGGCTGTTTGTCCCCCCAGATCTTGTCCCAGTAGTCGCTTTTGTACAGGTCTTCGACAAGCTGCTGAAGTTCGGTGTCGCGATCGAGGTTCTTGGGGAAACCGGCCTTCTCGCGCAGGCTGTCGACGATATTCCAGCCGGGCCAGCTCGGGTGAGAATTCCGCGCGACGCCGCGATAGGTTTCGCCGCCGGCATCGCCCCTGACATTGGCGTAGCCGCCCTCGTAACCGCTCGTGATCGCGAATGCGGTGTGAAAATCAGCCATGCCGCTACCCTCCTTTCATGCCCGAACCGCAGACCGTGGACGGCACCGACGGATCATGTGCCGTCCATGCGGCTTCCGGCGTTATGGTGATTTGTCGTGTCTGGCTGTGCGTGATGCTCAGGGGCAAGATAGCCCGTGGCGGAGAGAGGAGCAAGGGGCATTAGCGCCTATGGTGAGGGCGTGTAGACCCCGCGGTACCGGTCAGCCGGACGGTTTGCGGGCGATCATCTGGTTGACGGCATGCTGGTGGGGCTGACCGCCGGAATTGCAGTCAAAAATGACCTCGGTGCAGTGCTCGATCAGCCAGTCGTGGTAGTAGGTGAACAGCTCCCCCGATATCCACGGTTGACTGTTAGCGTCCTGGTCCGGCGGCGGTTCGATAAACGGCTTGCGGATGAAGACATTGAGGACGTTAAGTCCGCCGTTCGTTGTCGAAGCTTTGTAGTGCTGGAACAGCTCCGCCCGTTGCTCCTGGGGAACGCAGTGCAGGACTCCCGACGCAAAGAGGATGTCATACGACCTTGTGAGGCGGAAGGTGTTGATATTGGCCTCGAAGACGGTTATCGGCAGGCCGAGTTGTTCGGCCGCCGCGGCGGTCTTTGCGACCGCTTCCGGGGAAATGTCGCAGGCTTCGACGTCATATCCGTTACGGGCGAAAAACAGGGCGTTGCGGCCCTCGCCGCAGCCGAGATCGAGTAACCGACGAGGACGATCCGGCGGGAGAAGCTGCAGCACCTGGCAGCAGGTTGATGACGGTGTCGTGCGCCAGTAGTGCTCGCTGTCGGCGTAGCGCCGGTCGTATTGACGGGCCGTCTGCTCATCCCGATTCATATTCCCGCCTCCTGTCGCAGTGATTATCCGCGGATCAGTCTACCTTTCAATTTATGAAAGGTCCGTTTGCGGAGCAAGGATGGATCCCTCAACGCCGATGGGCCGGTCGATAACGGATTCAAATAATCCAAAATAGGTTTGTCCGGACCTTGCGCCGGTCCGTATCATCTGTGTTACCGGCAGGGCAATTGGCTCCGCCAAAACCGCCGTTCACACCGTAGTGATGATATGACCGAATCGACCCACGATGTAACACGACTCCTCGGCGAACTCCAGGAGGGCAACGAGGGCGTAGTCAACGCCCTGCTGCCGCTGGTGTACGACGAGCTGCGCAATCTCGCCCGCTGGCAGCTCCGTTCGGAGCGACCCGACCACACCCTGAACGCCACGGCGCTGGTGCACGAAGCATATCTGAAGCTGATCGACCAGACTCGCGTGACATGGGAGAGCCGGGCGCATTTCTTCGCGATCGCCGCCCAGGCGATGCGCCGTATCCTGATCAACTACGCCAACCGTCGGCTGGCCGAAAAGCGCGGCGGGGGCAACCCGGTGGTCACCTTTCAGGATTCGTTCATGCCGGGCGACCGCAAGGCCGAGGAGATCATCGCGCTCGACGAGGCGCTGAAGCGCCTTCGCGAAATGAGCGAGCGGCAGTCAAACGTGGTCGAGTACCGCTTCTTCGGCGGGTTGACCCATGAGGAGATTGCGAAGGTGCTGGGCGTGTCGGTGCCGACGGTCCGCCGCGACTGGCGGCTGGCCAAGGCCTGGTTGAGCCGCGAACTCGGGCCCCGCTCGTCGTAGGGCGAATGAAACGCATCCGACCCCGCTAAATCGACCGGATTTGTAGAATGGCTGACGAACGCTGGCAACTCATTCAGGACCTTTTCAACGCCGCGGTTGAACTCCCCAAAGAGCGACGTGAAACGTTCGTGCGCGAACAGGCGGGCGACGACGACGATCTCGTGCGCGAGGTGCTCTCGCTGATCGACGCCGACGACGAGGGCGCCAGCCTGCTCGAGGGCCATGCCATGGATGCGCTCGCGCTCGATCAGCCAAATGTGTATGACGGGCAGACGGTCGGGCGGTATCGGATCATCCGCCGGATCGCCACCGGCGGGATGGGGGTGGTCTGTCTGGCCGAACGGGCCGACGGCGCCTTTCGGCAGATGGTGGCAATCAAGCTGATAAAGCGCGGGATGGACTCGGAACAGATCCTTGGCCGATTCCAGAACGAGCGCCAGATTCTCGCTCGGCTGGAGCACCCGAATATCGCGCGGTTGCTCGACGGCGGCATCACGCCCGAGTTGGTGCAGTATTTCGCGATGGAATTCGTGGAGGG
>CAYPYM010000417.1:0-3710 GCA_964414435.1 uncultured Ignavibacteriales bacterium
CAACATGACGCACGAAACGACCGAAGACCAGTTACGCTAATCCTTCAAGGGCTTTGGCGAAGTAGCAACCGTAAGAATCATCACCGACAGAGACAGCGGCCAGCCGAAAGGCTTCGCGTTTGTCGAGATGCCGACCCACGGCGAAGCCACGGCGGCCATCAGTGGTCTCAACGGCAAAGAGATCAACGGTCGCGCGTTGAATGTCAACGAAGCGAAGCCGAAAACCGAAGGCGGCAACCACGGCGGCGGTAACAAGTACCGCTCGCAGTACTAGCACTGTGGTTTGAAGCCCGTGGGAACCTTCCCGCGGACCTGATTCTCAAAGAGACCGGCTTTCCAGCCGGTCTCTTTCTTTTTCGTCACGGTGCGATACGATCGGTCTTCCGATCACTTGCGACCGGATTCGCCCGGGGGTATATTGGACAAGAGTGGGCCGAGTGGTGCATGACTCGACGGCCACCGCCGGCGAATCCCACTCCGGGTGCAGATCATGCGGCCGTCCGGATGCGGAGGAGGAAGCGATGCAATTTGATCGGGTGAAGCTCATCTACTTTTCGCCCACCGGGACCACCCGGAAAGTCCTGGAGGGTATTGCCGAGGGTCTTGCCTCCGAGAATATCGAGTACATCAACCTGACCCCGTCGGATTGGGACCGCCGGCCAATACCGCCTGTTGCCAATGAACTCGTCATCATTGGCGCGCCCGTGTATGGCGGCCGTCTGCCGGTCGAAGCTGTCTATCGGTTTCGAACGCTGGCTGCCAGCAAGGCCCCGGCCGTGCTCATCGTAGTGTACGGCAACCGGGACTTCGACGACGCTCTCCTGGAGCTGGAGCATCTGGCGCGCGAACTCGGTTTCAATCCGATCGCCGGCGGCGCGTTTATCGGCGAGCATTCGTTCGCCACGGCCGAACGTCCCGTTGCCAACGGCCGCCCGGACGCGCTCGACATGCAGAAGGCGGTCGCCTTCGGGCAGAAGATCAAGGCGAAGCTCGCGGCGATGCCGTCGCCCGATGCCCCGGTGGAGCTGGAAATTCCCGGCCGATTCCCCTTCGAGGGCGGCGCGCGCGAGATGGCGGTCTCGCCGGTGAGCCCCGAGGGGTCCTGCACGGTGTGCGGGTCGTGCGCGGAGGTGTGCCCGACGGCAGCCATTTCCGTCAACGGCCAGACGACAACGGACATCGGCCTCTGCATTCGCTGCAGCGCCTGTATCAGGGCGTGTCCCTCCGGCGCGAGAAGGTGGGAGGACGAGATGATGTCGAAGATCGCTCACTGGCTGCATGAGCATTGCAGTGCCCGGAAGGAGCCGCAGGTTTTCGGGGTCGATGGGTAGCGACCGGAGCTACGCGCCCACAAATGAGGGAGTCTCCGACCGGTTTTGTTGCGATAGTAGTCGGTGGCCAACGGCTTGCCGTGGGATATTCTCATCGCTGAAATGAATCCACCGCAGGCGGTGGGGCACCCGCATCCGGCGCCCATTATCCGGTGAATTCTCATCCCGACGAATCGTTTCATCAACCGGTTGCGCCGGGAAGTCTTGCTCATACGCTAATTGTATCCGTATATTGAGTCCAGCCATGCGTAAGTGCTGGTAAAGCCAGGGCGCTCATACTCCACCCTCCGGAGGATACGTGGCCTTAAGTACCGGACAAAGACTGGGACCGTACGAAATTGTCGCCGCGGCCGGCGCCGGCGGAATGGGCGAGGTGTACCGGGCACGGGACACCCGGCTCGATCGCACCGTAGCCATTAAAGTCCTTCCGGGACGATCGGCCGAAAACGAGGCGATGCGAGCGAGGTTCGAACGCGAAGCCCGGACGATCTCCAGCCTCAATCACCCGAACATCTGCACCCTGTACGATGTCGGCCACGACAGTGACCTGGACTACCTCGTCATGGAGTATCTCGAGGGTCAGACGCTCTCGGATCGTATTCTCAAGAGCCCGATTCCGTTGTCCGAGGCGCTCGGGATCGCGGCTCAGATTGCCGACGCGCTTGACAAAGCCCATCGACAGGGGCTGGTGCATCGCGATCTCAAACCGTCCAATGTCATGCTCACCGATCAGGGGGCGAAGCTTCTCGATTTCGGACTGGCCAAGCTCCAGATCGACGACGCGCTGGTGGACGGGATCAGCGGTGTCACGCGGACCACGCCGTTGACCGGCTCGGGTGCGATCATCGGTACGCTTCAGTATATGTCACCCGAGCAACTCGAGGGCTCCGAGGCCGACTCGCGTTCGGATATATTTGCGTTTGGCGCCGTTCTCTACGAGATGATCACCGGCCGACGGCCGTTCGAGGGCCGGAGTCAGGCGAGCCTGATTGCGGCGATCATCGAACGCGACCCGCCGTCGGCCACGGTGGTTTCGCCACTCACGCCGCCGGGTGTCGACCGGTTGATCCGGAAGTGCCTCGAGAAGGACCCGGACAAACGTTGGCAGTCCGCCCGCGATCTGGCCGACGAGCTGCGCTGGCTGCTTCAAGCCGGTTCCCAGCCGGGAGCGCCGGCCCCGACGGCGGCGGCACGAAAGTCCAATTTGCGATTCGCGTGGCTGGCGGTGCTTGCGGTGGTCCCGGTGGCGGCCTATCTCATGTTCGGGGGGAAACGCGACACCGAATCAACGAAGAACCTGATCCGATTTGAAATCGCACCCGATGAGGGCGTGCAGTCAATCACGTGGCCGCAGATCTCTCCCGATGGAACGATGCTTGCTTTCAAGGCGACCGATCGAGGCAACCCGGAACGCATTTGGGTGCGCCCCCTCGCCTCCGGCAAGGCCTATCCGCTCAGCGGCACCGAGGGCGCGCTCAGACCATTCTGGTCGCCCGACAGCCGGTTTCTCGCCTATTCGGTCGGCGGGAAGCAGTTGAGAGAAGTGTCGGCCGGCGGCGGCCCGGCGCAGTTGATCGGCGAATTCAGATGGATAGCCGACGGAAGCTGGGGGGGCGACGGATCGATTCTCTTCGACGGCGGTTTGCACGATAGCATCAAGCTCGTCGCCGCGGCCGGCGGAGTGGCGCGCACCGTCACCAGCCCCGATCCCAACAGTGGAGAGGTGTTCCGGGCCTGGCCGAGCTTTCTTCCCGATGGCGACCACTTCCTCTTTGTCAGTTCGAACGACTCCACGAACATAGCGTCGAACTACAGGCTGCATGTCGGCTCGGTGTCATCGGATAAGGTCATCGATCTCTTCCCGGTCACATCACGGGTCAAGTACTGCGAACCGGGCTATCTCGTCTATGTCCAGGATAAGGTCCTGCTCGCGCGACCATTTGATGCGGGCAAGCTCGAAGTCACCGGTGAACCGGTGTCGCTTGCCGAGGGTATCGTCACTCAGGCGCAGACGGACGTTCCGCTGTTCGACGTCTCAAATGAAGGCACCCTGGTTTACATCGCATCCAACGCCACGATCGAGAACCAACTGGTCTGGGTCGATCGGACGGGCAAAGAGCTCTCCAAGCTTCTGGGGCCGGCCCGCTACACCGATGTTTCCCTCTCGCCCGACGACCGGCAGTTGGTTTACGGTGTCGACGACCCGCGGACGGATATGTCCGACCTGTGGATATACGACCTCGATCGCGAAGTGAGCAGCCGATTCACTTATGATCCGGGCGTGGACTGGGGGCCGGTCTGGTCGCGCGACGGCTCGCTCGTCTTGTTTAATCGAGGTACCCTTCCGGGCCTCGTGCCATATGTACGACCGGCTAATGC
>CAYPYM010000418.1:0-3702 GCA_964414435.1 uncultured Ignavibacteriales bacterium
GTAAACTTGCCAATGATAACCTAACCAAAGTAATTAAGATGATGGTACTGAAATAAAAATTTAGAATAGCGAATTAATTAGGTAGATATTTGTAATATTTAACATTCTATGCTAGTTTGCATATTACTAAAAGATGACTTTGCAAACTATAGATGAAACATCATCCTCCTGCGTCTCGTTATTTACAAAAGAGCGTGTTGCTCTATATAGCTGCTCAATTATCTGCTCAGCAGTACTACTGCGATAGGATTTAATTATGTCCAGCGTTCGCTCATATCCAAATTCATTTTCATCACTTGATCTCGCTTCAATTATTCCGTCAGTAAGAAAAGCCAATATATCTCCCTGTGCAAGGTTGATAGGTTTACTTTTATAATAAATATAGTCTTTTACTATACCTAAAGGTAAACCGGTACTTTCAAGCATTTCAACTTTAACCCCTGAATTTTTCAGCAAATAGGCGGGAATGTGACCGGCACTAACATATTCTAGCAAATTTCGTTTAGGATCAAGCCGTGCAAATATTAGAGTCACAAAGTGTGTGTCGTCCAGATCATCTTTGAGTATTTGATTAATTTGTGTAAGGATTACTCCAGGATCGGTTTCCAATTTTGCAATCATCCGCAAATAAGCACGAGTCTGCACCATAATCAGTGCGGCTCCTATGCCATGACCACTAACATCGCCGATTACAATCCCGATGGAACCATCTTTCATTAAAATAAAATCGAAATAATCCCCGCATGTCTCGACGGCTGAATAAGTTTTCCCGGAAATATCAAAACCAGGTATTGATATTTTTGCTTTTAATAATCTTTGTTGTAATTCACTAGCTATCTTTAACAAAGCCTCCTGTTCCCGTTGATTCTGTAGTTCCGTAATATCCTTAAGCACAGAAACAAAATGAGTGATTTCTCCATTTTTGTCTTTCATTGGCGTAATTGTCTGTCGGCTCACGAATAGTTCGCCATTCTTCTTTTTATTAATGATTGTTCCCCAAAAGGAATTACCGCTAAGAATTGTTTCCCATAATTTTTTGTATAACGATTTACTCTGTTTCTCCGATTTAAGAATTCGAGGAGTTTGACCAACAGCTTCATTGCGACTGTAACCAGTTATTTTTACGAATGCCGGATTTACATACTCGATAATACCTGTCTTATTTGTTATAACTACACTATCAGCAGTTTGTTCAACAGCATTCAAAAGTGTCCTCAATTCCGCTCTGTCAATTTTATTTGCGGTAATATCTTCTATATTTATTAAAACTAAATCAGGTGAAACAAAAGTATAAGAAAATTTTAATTCCTTGATTACTTTTGCACCTCTAAATTTGTATGGCAGCTCCCTTATGAAAGTTGTTTTCTCATTAAAGCATTTTAAAATATCAGATTCAATCTTTTGTTTGTATGGAGATTCCTCATACATTTTACTAAAACTTATACCTATAAATTTCTTTACTACTCCCTTAGTGAAAACTTCCGCAGCTTTATTGTAATTAAGTAATATAAAATCTTCTTCAATATGCTGCAATATATATGAGGGAATAGGTAATCTATTAAATACAGCTTTTAATCGTCCTTCGCTTTTTATTAAGTCGATATCTGATACATTGGAGTAAACTATACGCCCTTCATCTTTATTATCGTTTTCAGGATTAATCAATTTTCCCTTGCTTCCACTGGGCGAACTGCCAAGATCAATATTTACATTTTTCATCTTCTTGTTCATTATGCTATTAGTAAAATCCTATAATTAATATGATGAATCACGAGTCCTATTTTTTCATAACACTAGTTTTAAGCAGGAATGTTTATCAATTGTGTTGTTATAATTAACACTATATGATAATAACCAAAATAATTATGAATGCTATTTCGTAACTATTCCTAAAAAATATTTATTATGCGCAAATCTGCTTCGGGAGAGTTTTCAGAATATTGCCCCCAAGTATAAACAGTTAATTTGCTCTAACTTCTAGCCCCCTCGGAGTAAAAGGAAATTGTTCAATAAAAACAGCATATTTTTTTTGTCATTGTCAAGCTAAATAAGCCATTTTATTTACCTTACAGGCATAACTCTTGTTACTTTTTAAATGAGGTAATTTGATTTGCTAAATTATTATTCAACTTAACAGTGATTATTTTGGGGACTATTGCACTCCTTCGTACCAATTTCATCGGGACTCGTCACAAAGCGATCCTCCAAAAGAGTCCCCTGAACCTTTCTGGTAGGATATAGATATATGGACTGTACTTCAATAATTCAGTTGTTTTCCCTAGCACATTAAAAGAATTGGCATCTCGTCTAATACTTAACAATCATAATATAATTTTCTATTGGTTTTGAAATCAAAACGGAGAGCGGTGTCAGAGTGCCCCGACAAAATACTAATAAATTTTGTCGACGTGTACCTGTCTGCCGGAATGTAATGCAGGCAGATCGAGGACACCATTAAGCTGAATTAAATATATTCACTAAACAATAATGTAGAAAATTTAAAGATTTCTGCGCCGGTTGGATCGATATAATTATCAGTAAAGTTAAGTAAGCATTTGAGGCGTGATTTTACCAGCCCGCTGAAATGCTTGCCCTGCAAAAGAGACACATAAAATGCTAAGGATTTCGTGATTCTCACATCCCCGAAGGGGATGAACAATTTACCCCGTGCAATAATGTCTATTAAAACGATATATAACATTATTCTTATCCCACGGGGTAAATAATACCGGATGAAATCCGGTTAACTAAGAATCCAAAAATAATAGAATCCCGAAGGGGTTCAATAAATAATTGAATATTTATTGCTTTTAATTTTCCAATCGCTCTTCATTTTATCCAGCCGTTACCGAATTACAGAAGTAGTACTGTGCAGATAGAATTTTCGAAGATTTGGAGGCTTTTTAATATTGCGGAGTTATCATCCCCGAAGGGGATGAACATAAATAAAACCGGATGAAATCCGGTTAACTCAGAATCCGGAACCAATAGAACCCCGAAGGGGTTCAACACTAAACATTTAAATCGGACTTCCAGCCCAACACAACACTTTCCCTTGATCCCATTTAAGATAGCTAATACTGTACCTTTTACTGCCCAAAACAATATTCCTTCAATATTTTCTTACTTTTTAAAATACCTTCACCTGCATTCTGAAAACGCTCTGAAAACGCTTCAAAAAGCTTCTAATTATACTAAGTGGAATAACAAAATCACGATAGCGGCCGCAAACTTGCTAATGAAAATTCAAGTAAAGAATTCAATGATGGTGCTGAAATAGAATCCAACCTCCAAGCCTGTCTGTCAGTAGACAGGGTTTTAGAATTCACGGAGGTTTTTTAATATTGGAAAGTTATCATCCCCGAAGGGGATGAACAATTTACCCCATGCAATAATGTCTATTAAAACGATATATATAACATTATTCTTATTCAACGTGGTAAATAAAACCGGATGAAATCCGGTTTATTTAGAATCCAAAACCAATAGAACCCCGAAGGGGTTCAACACTAAACATTTAAATTGGACCCCCTGCCTAACAAAACACTTCCCCTTGATTCCATTTAAGGTAGCTAATAATGCATTTTTTACTGTCCAAAGCAGCATTCTTTCAATATTTTCATACTTTTCAAATACCTTTAAATGCACTCTGAAAACGCTCTGAAAACGCTTCAAA
This sequence comes from uncultured Ignavibacteriales bacterium, assembly GCA_964414435.1. GTDB lineage: Bacteria > Zixibacteria > MSB-5A5 > GN15 > FEB-12 > JAGNLV01. Next base: position 3,677 of record CAYPYM010000418.1, read on the forward strand.
TGGCTTCATCCTATGATATGCCAATC
>CAYPYM010000419.1:0-3696 GCA_964414435.1 uncultured Ignavibacteriales bacterium
CTCGGTCGCCGGCTGCAAGCACGCTGAGCGATCGCGCCGCGGTGCAGACAAAAAAACGGCCGGCACCCCCTCTGTGGGTACCGGCCGGAGTGCGTGTCGTCACGAGGGGCGTTGCGATGGGGACAACGCCTCGGTGACACCCTGCCCCCGCTTACTGTGCCCCAAGACCGGAGCGTTCAGGTCGAGCCCCCGCGACCCGGAACGTCCGAGTGCCACGTCTCAAAGACACGCGTCGCATATCGTCCCGCCCAGAAACAAGTAGGCCACCAGGGTGGTGATGTCGGCGACGTTGAGATCGCCCGAGCAGTCCAGGTCGCCGGCTGCGAGCGGTATCGGATCCGGCCCATCCTTCCAGAGCCACGCCACCAGATAGGTCAGATCATCGATGAGAATCCGGTTGTCGGCGTTGACATCGCCGACGAACTGGCACACCCTGATCCAGGCATCCTCGGCTGTGACAGGAATCTCCTGGTTGAATCGGTCGCGAATCTTCAGCCCGGCAATCGTCACATCGCTGGCACCGAATCGGACCGTATTCATGCGGATCACGAGCAGGTCGCCCGGCCCGCTGACCGTCTGGCTGTCGGTCAGAACGAAGATATCGGCGGTGAGTCTGGTCGAATCGGTCCAGAAAGTGTTCCAGAAGAAGGTCATCGTGTCGTTGTCGACGAACATGTTCCCCGGCTGCACGGTGGTGTCAGCCGGATCGTCGGCCGGAGCGATCACGATGCCGGAGCCGTTCATATCGAGATCGAAGTGGATACCCTTGAAATCGACCAGCCCGGCGTCGCATTTCACCGTGAAGGTGAGGAACGTGTCGCGCGGGAAATAGGTCGTATCCGGTTCGATCCAGATACGGCCCGTCTGGGCCGAGAGGGCCGGCGACAGCAGAGCGAACAGGCAGAGAGCATAGATGAGTCGTTTAAGCATGCTGTTAGGCTCCTTAATCGCACGGGTTACACGGCGGCGGACCGCCGGTGAACAGGTACGCTACGAGATAGGTCAGATCGGCCACGTTGATATCGAGGCTGCAGTTGCAGTCGCCGTTGAGCAGGACCGGCACCGGTTCCGGGCCGCCCTTGAACAGGTAGGAGACCAGGTAGGTGAGGTCCGAAACGTTGATCGGGCTTCCCCCGCCGGGAGTTTGGCCATCGCAGTTGCCCGGTTCAAACCCGGCCGGCAGCGGGCAGACGTAGATGTAGCCGCCCTCGGCATTGCTCGGGATGAGGTTTCCCAGTCCGACGTTGTCCTCGAGACGGTGGTAGAGGAAACTGACCGGGGTAACGCCGGATTGCAGGGCGGTGAAGTGGATCTCGGCGAGAGCGGCGTAGCGGTCGATATGCGGAGGCTGCGTGTAGACCGCCGAAAAGAGATCGATATTCCATTCCTGCAGGTCCGGATCCAGCGAGTCCTTGAAATTGAAACTCTGACCGGCGTTGGCGAGCGCGATCGAGTCCCATTCCGGGCTGGGATCGATGCTGTCGAGCCCGACCAGCATCGTGTCAAACTGGAATTTGACGCGATAGTAGTGGACACCGGCAATGCCGCTGTCGATCGTGAGCCGGACTGTCAGGGTGTCGCCGACCTGGACCGCCACGACCGGCGGATTGAAGAAAAGCCGGTTGGTCGCGTCGGTTTCGGCGTTGGCGACAGGGCCGACGGCGCCGGCCGCGATGAGCGCGATGGTCAATGATAACACTAGCTTACGCCACATGGTGCAACCTCGTATGAGAGAGAACATTGGGTGCGGGGATGCCCGTCCCGGCGAGCACCCCCGCGCCTCTCTTCACAAATCGCCGCCCTATTTGAGCAGCAGCATCTTCCTCGTTGATGTGTAATTCTCCGACTCGAGCCGGTAGAAGTACACGCCGCTGGACACCCGGTTGCCCGAGTGATCCGTCGCATCCCATTCGACCGTGTGGCTGCCCGCTTCGCGGAAGCCGTCGACCAGGGTCGCCACGTTCTGACCGAGCAGGTTATACACGGTCAGTTTCACCCGGGCGTTCTCCGGGAGACTGTAGGCGATCGTCGTGGTCGGGTTGAACGGGTTGGGATAGTTCTGAGCCAGCTCCCAGCGCTGCGGCAGGGTACCGGTCCCGCTGTAGACCGCTTCGGCCGCCAGTTCGGCGTTGTTCACGTCGCGGACCGAGATCTGCTCGATCTCGATCTCCGGCGCCGATCCGTCGGTGGTCGCGAAGGTCAGGTCGGCGAGATCGCCCGATCCGATGATCGTCCGGCCGGAGCCGAGCAGAATCAGGTCGAGGGTCACGCGGTTGGCGTTCGTGAGCGCCTTGGCGAAGACCGGCGATTCGCTCTTCTGCACCGGTTCGGTGAGCGTATAGCCGCCAAACGTGGTGTTGTCACCAAGCGTCATCACGACATGGATACCCTTCACCGTGCCGGGGTTGTTCTGCAGCGACAGCACGTAGCCGGCGTCGCCCTCGGTCAGGCCGATCGCGATTGAGCCGCTGACGGCGAGATTCTCGAACATCGGGCGCTGCTTGAGCAGCGGTCCGACGGCGTCGAAGTTGATCGCGAACAGGATACCGTCCTCGAAGTTAACCGAGTCGTCCGGTTCGGGAACGTCCTTCGCGCCGCCCGGCGTGGTGGGGCCGTAGTCGAGATCGCTGTACCAGTCGACATCGCCGTCGGCTTTGCCGTAGACGATTGTCAGCGGGTTGAGATCTTCGGCGTAGACGTAGCCGTCGAAATCGCCGAATCCGCCGCCGCCGGCGACATCACCGAGCCAGTAGGAGGTCGAACGGGCGGTGGGGCCGGAGGCCGACACGTTGCCCGCCGCGTCCACGGTAAAGGCGGCGTAGTGGTAGATGTCGCGAGTCGCGTTGGACAGATCGTAGGTGTCCTCGTGCGCCGCGGCTGTCGTCGAAACGATCAGGTCACCGGTCGTCGCGGTCGGATACGGACCCTCGGCGGAACCGTTCAGTGAACCGTACTCCGGGTAGCCGTGGCCCGACGCGTTCCAGTCGGTGCGCATGATGATGGTGTGATCGAAGTCACTCGCGGCGTTGGTCCAGGCCAGCTTGACCTTGTTGTGCCCGGGATGGGCGGTCAGGCCGGTCGGCGGAGGCGGCGCGGTGATATCCTTGGTGAAGCACCAGGTGAAGGTGCAGGAATCCGCGTTGCCGCGCGCGGCATCGTCGACCACCTTGAACCGGAGGCAGTGGGCCGCTTCGGTCAGGCCGTCAAACGCCGCCGTCGGAAGGGTCCAGTTGTCGGCGTAGGCGGTGCCGGTCATGCCGGTCGCGATAGCGTTCCAGCCGCCCGCGTCGCAATTGTCGATCTGGTAATAGATCGCATCGAGATCGCAGTTGTCGGTGGCGCTGATCGCGAGCATCGGCGGCACATTGTAGAAGCCGCCGTCGGCCGTCGTGGTCGCGAACACCGGATCGGCGCAGTCGACCGTGACGTTGATCGGCGCCGGCAGCGGGGTCGGAATCGCCACATTGGCCGTATCGCGCAGGTCAACCGAGATCATCGAGATCTGGTCGGCCGTGCAGAGATCGTTGTTGGCATTAAACGTGACCGTGTACATCGTCGCCGGACCGTCAAGCCAGCCGGTTTTCACGATGAACGGGACGAAGACGGTGTCGTAGCCGAGGCCGTCGGCCGACTGGCTGATAGGCAGCAACTGATAGTTGGCGTCGGCCACCGTCGCGCCCGCGAACGTCAGTTCGC
>CAYPYM010000420.1:0-3695 GCA_964414435.1 uncultured Ignavibacteriales bacterium
CGCGCCACTTCTGGCGCAGCAACTGTTTGCCGGTGGCCGACACCAGCACCGAGAGCGAGTCGGGCGGCGTGTTCACGAGCGTGAGCGAATCCTCGAGCACCACCTCGGTCAGCGGCAGGCGCACCTCGTGATTGTACACCTTCTCGGTGGCCACATGCAGCCAGAGCAGCAGCCCCATGATCAGGGCGACAACTTTGAGCCAGAAATTTTCGAGGAGCGAGGACATCGGTTTCTGTCCCTGTCGGTTAATGGGTGCCGGGAACGACTATCCGAACGTGTGTATGGTAACACTCGAATCGGCCGCAATCAACTCTTAACTCCGCCGTCGGCCGAACCCCCCGGGTCAGTCGACCCGCTCGGGGTTGTTCCAGAGGAAGCGGGTGAGGCCGCGGTCAGTGCCGACCCAGAGAAAGTCGCCGTCCATGAGCAGGGCATAGATGTTATTCGAAGCCAGGCCGTCGTCGGTGGTGAAATCCCGTGTGTACGGTTTTCGCCGGTCGTGGAAGAGAATCGTCAGACCCTTGTCCGAGGCTACCGCGGCGATCCGGTCGTTGACCGCGAGCGCCCGCGGCAGGATCCGCTGCATCGCCTCGTGAAACGACTCCGATTCGGCCGTCTTGAGATTCAGTTTGACCAGCCCGGCGTCGGAGACGAACCACAGCCAGTCGCCATACTGCTGGATATCGTAAACATCGGCGAACAGCACCTGCTCCGGGTCGGAGTACCGCTGCAGATGATGGTTCGATGGATTGTAACGATACGCCCCGGCGCTGCTGCCGATCCAGATTGTCCCGTCGACCTCCTCGATATCCCAGATCCGCTGCCCGTTGAACTGCGAGGGCTGCACGACCATGCTCGAGTCCCTCTCCCCGAACATCACCGACAATCCTTCTTCGGTCCCGATATAAATCGTGTCGCCGGTGACTTCAAGGCTCAGCACGTTGTCGGCGATCAGGCCATTGCGGGTCGAGAGCCGTCGCGTGACGAACTGGCTGAAGCGATCGACAATGTACACTCCGAACGGCGTCCCCAGATAGAATGACTGCTTGTCGCCGGTTATGCAGTTGATGTCCATCAGCGGCAGCTCGGGCTGGACCCCGGTCTGGATATAGGAAAACGTCATCTTGTCCGGGTCGAAACCGGTCAGCCCGGTGCGCACCGAGTTCTTGACCGCGCCTCCCATCCAGAGCACCCCGTTGTCGGGGTCTTCCCAGATCGATGTGACATCGTCCTGGAGCAGCCCGAACGGGAGCATCGTGATGAAGCGCGAGGATCGGTCGGCCTCGGCCGCGCCCAGTCCCCACGTGCCGAACCAGAGGAGCCCCGTGCCGTCATCGAGAACATCGGTAACGTTGAAGTACCGTCCATCCGGGTCGATGAACTGACCCTCCGAGTTAAAATTGAATCCGGCCGGGGGAAGCATGACCGTGGGGGGGGCAACGTGGCTTGTAATCCCCGCCAATTGGGGGATATCGCTGATCGGGAACCAGGTCTCGATCGCCTTGTCGTATTCGTAGTTGCCCGTCGAGGTCGTCACGTAGAGCTTGTCGTCGAACTGGCTGACATAGACACGCTGGATGTCGTCGTCGGGTATGGTCGGGTCCCCGGTCAGCGGATCGGCCCATTTCCGCGCGAACTGATCGTAGCGGGTGATCCCCTCGGTGGTGGCGAAATAGGTGTGGGTGTTGGAGGCGGCGATATAGCGGATATAGGAAAAGTCGCTGAACGTGACCGCCTGCCCCTGCGGATAACGCGCCCCGGCTGTCCCCGCCAGAACAACGAGGAGCAGCACCGCAGCGGCCAGCGAGCGAATTGACATTTAGAATCCGCCTTCCAGAAAGTCGATCACGGCCGCGGTCAGCAGGGCGGTGCCGATCGGCAGGGCGTTTTCATCGGCGATAAACCGCGCCGAATGCCACGGCTGGTCGGCCCTGATCTTTTTGTTCATCGTGCCCAGCCGGAACATCGCGCCGGGCACCTTCTCAAGATAGCACGCAAAATCCTCCCCGCCAAGCCCCTGATTGCTCTCGATCACCTTGCCGCGGCCGAACAGCATCTCGGCGTTGCGCGCAAGCAGGCGATTCGCCCGCGGATCGTTCTTGAGCACCGGGTAATCGGCGATCAGATTCATCTCCACTCTGGCGCCGCGCGCCCGGGCGATTCCCTCGGCGGTACGCCTGATCTGCTTCGCGACCTTCTTTGCCGCCGTTTCCGAGAGCGTCCGGGCCGTTCCGACCAGGCGCACTTCGTCGGCGATAACATTCCGCGCCCGTCCGCCTTCGATCTGCCCGAAGGTGATTGCGACCGGCGCGATTGGATCGACCTCGCGCGAGACGATCTTCTGGATCGAATCAACCAGCTCCGCCGCCGTCGCGATCGCGTCGATCCCCGTATGCGGCCGGGCCGCGTGGCCCGCCCGGCCTCGCACGATCAGGTCGAAATCGGTCACCGACGCCATCGTGACACCGTCGCGAAGCCCGATCTTGCCGGTCGGCACGCCGGGATCGACATGCAGACCGAGAATCGCTTTGGCGTTGTCGAGTGCGCCGCTGGCTATCATCGGCCGCGCCCCACCCGGCGGCATCTCTTCGGCCGGCTGGAAGATGAACCGCACGTTGCCCTCGAGATGGTCCCGCAGCCTGTTGAGTAGCACCGCCACGCCGTAAACCGTCGCCATGTGCATGTCGTGGCCGCAGGCATGCATCCGCCCGGCGTTCTTGCTCGCGAACGGAAGCCCGGTCTGTTCGGTGACCGGAAGGGCATCGATATCGGTGCGCACGACGATCGTCGGTCCGCCCTTGACCACGTTCAGCTCGGCCAGGACGCCGGTATCGTATTTCACCGGTCTGAGTTTGAAGCCGAGCTTCTTGACCGCGGCCGTGATTCGCTTGGTCGTCTCGAATTCTTCGTTGCTGATCTCGGGATACTGGTGAAGGTGTCGCCGGAAGGCCACCTGTTCTTTGAAAAGGGCGCGGGCTTCTTTGAGGATTTGATCCTTGAGGGACGACGCTGACGACAATGTAAACCTCGCGGGTTACGGGGTGGGATTTGAAGGCGCGTTGCGGTCCGCGCGCTTCTCGCAATATCGCTTGTGTTTATTAGCAAACAGGTGAGCCAGGCGTAAAGGTTCCGGAAGGCGGTATCCGCGGAGATTTCGCACGATCACCTGCTGGGCGAAATCGAGATCGCACTTGTGCGCGGGCGAGATGAAGATCGGCTTTACGCGGTCTTTGCTCCGGTACGCCCGGCCGACAGTACGGCCATGCAGGACAATCGGTTGAAAGCTCCCTTTTGTTTCTGCGACAACCCCGTGCCGCCCCGCCAGAAGCTTTCGGCAGCAGCCGATCGTCGGTCGGTCGACCAGCACCCCGATATGGCTCGCCAGGCCGCACCGGGTCGGATGTGCCACTCCGTGACCGTGGATGATGAGCACATCGGGGACTGTCTCCAGCTTTGCCAGCGCTTCCAGAATGACCGGTCCCTCCCGGAACGTCAGCAGGCCGGGCACGTACGGAAACTGTACTTCGGTCGCGACCGTCACCCGCTCAACCTCTTCAATCTCGGGGAACGTGGTCACGACCGCGGCAGCGTAAATCATCTCGCCGCCGACACCATAGGCCGTCTCGACCGCCCCGATTGTCTTCGGTTCATCGATATGATTGAGCAGCACGACTTCCCGGGCGATTTCGGCCTGG
>CAYPYM010000421.1:0-3694 GCA_964414435.1 uncultured Ignavibacteriales bacterium
GCGACCCGCCGTCGGCGCGCTCGAACAGGCCACGGTGGCTGCGGTCGGCGCCGGATTCCGCCACTATCAGGATCGTCCCGAGGATGAGCCGATCGGGGCGTTCGGCCGGGTCGCCCTCTATCTGCGCGAATATCCGGCCGATTCGGCCTGGTCCAACCCGGATGGCCCGGTTGGCCGGCCGGCGATCCGATTGACTCTCGGCGGCTCCTCGATCGGAACCGCCGGAACCGGCGAACTGGTTGTCCCCCTGACTCTTCGCCAGACTCTCCGGGCCCTTGTCGGGGTTGCCCGGATCACCGGCCCGACCCGCACAACTTACTCAATCGGGATCGGCACGACCGTGTATTTCCGCCCCTGATCGGTCGCGATCTGCAAATCGTCCGCTATCGCCTCTGAAACCTCACCCCTCGCTCGACCGTATACCCGTTATGCTAACTGAAATCTCGGACATTCGGAGGTAACAGCATGAAAAGATGGGCTGTTCTGATGGTCGTTGCCATCCTGGCGATCGGTCTGTTGACCGTTACCGGCTTCGCCAAGAAGGACAACGCGGAACGCGGCTGGCTGGGGGTATACACGCAGTCGGTCACCTACGATGTCGCCAAGGCCTGGGACCTCGATCTCAAGTACGGCGCGCTCGTGAATGACGTTATCGGTGACTCGCCCGCTGACAAGGCCGGGCTCAAGGAAGGCGACGTGATCGTTTCGCTCAACGGCGAGAAGGTCACCGATGCCGACGATCTGACCGATCTCATCGCCGAGACAAAACCGGGGGACAAGGCCTCCGTGGGGATTGTCCGCGACGGTGAAGACCAGACCATCGAGGTGACGCTCGGTGAGCCGAAGGATGAGGATTTCATCTGGTCCGGTAACTGGAGCAAGGGCGACCACGACTACGGCTCCTGGACCGTCAAGCGCGAGAAGTCCCCGTATATCGGTGTCATGCTCGATAATCTCACCGATCAGCTCGGCAAGTATTTCGGCGCCGCCGACGGCGAAGGTGCGCTGATCACCGAGGTCGTGGAAGACTCGCCGGCTGAGAAAGCGGGTCTGGCGGCCGGGGACGTGATCGTGAAGATCGACGACGAGAAGGTTGAAGACGCCGGCGACGTCAGCGACATGATCCAGGACCACAGCAAGGGCGACAAGGTCGCGGTGACGGTCCTGCGTGACCACAAACAGAAAAATATCGAGGTCGAGGTCGGCGAGAGCGACTCGCCGACGTTCGGCAGCTACCGTTTTTTCCCCGGACCGGACATGCCGGCGATCAATATCCCGAAGCTCAAGGGGCTCTATCTGGGCAACTTCACCGACGGCGATGACGCCGAAGTGTTCGACAACGAGGAGTTCCGGGAGAACATGAAGGAACTGGCCGAAGAGCTCAAAAACCTGAAACTGGAAGTCAAGTCGAACGTACAGGTAGACAAGGACGAATTGAAGACCGAGATGGACCAGCTCAGGAAAGAAATTGAGCAGATGAAAAAAGAGCTGAAGCGCGAGCTGGAGACCATGAAGCAGAATCGCGACTGAGGCTTGATATAGAGCCCGAATTGCCTTTTAATCCTCCTCGAATGCACGTCCCGCAGCGCCGCGGGGCGTGCTTTTTTTGGGTGCATTTTGATATTTGCACCGGTTGCGGCCGGGCCTTATATTGATCCCGCCATGTCAGGAATTACCGTAGAAAAACTCTACAAGTCGCGGAATCAGGACCTTGAGCTGACCCTGCTCAATTCCACCGAGGCCGGGCTGAGCAAGATCATCCATCATCCCGAACTCCATCGCCCGGGTCTGGCCCTGACCGGATTCTTCGAGCGCTTCTCCAATCGCCGGGTACAGGTGCTCGGCGAGACCGAAATGGCCTACATGAATCGTCTGCCGCTCGAGCGGCTGCGGGAAATCTCCGATCTGCTGTTCGAGAAAGATGTCCCGATGGTGCTGATCTCCAAGGGGATCACGCCGCCGCCCGAATTTATCGAGGCGGCCGACAGCCACCACACCGGCGTGTTTTCCTCGCGGCTTACGACCGCCGAGGTGAGCGCCCGGCTTTCGGCGTATCTCGACCACATTTTCGCGCCGTCGATCACCGTCCACGGGACACTGGTCGATGTCTACGGGGTCGGCCTGCTCTACACCGGCAAGTCGGGTATCGGCAAATCCGAGGTCGCGCTCGACCTGATCGAGCGGGGACACCGGCTGGTCGCCGATGATGTCGTCAAAATCACCCGGGCCGCGCCTGATGTCGTCAAGGGCTCCGGTTCGGAACTGCTCGGGCATCATATGGAGATTCGCGGCGTCGGCATCATCGATATCGAAGAACTTTTCGGGATCCGTGCGATCCGCATGCAGAAGCGTATCGAAGTCGAAGTGAACCTTACACTTTGGTCCGAGACCGACGACTATGAACGGCTCGGGGTCGAAGACCGCTACACGACCGTTCTGGGCGTGCAGATTCCGATCGTGCGTGTTCCCATTTCACCGGGCAAGAATATCACGGTGATCTCGGAAGTGATCGCGATGAATCATATGCTCAAGGTGTACGGCGAAAATTCGGCGCTCGAATTCACCAAGAAGCTCTCGCAGCAGCTCAGCCGCCAGTCGCTCACCAAAGATTATCTTGAATCGGACTACGAATAATCCCGCCCCTGCCGGCTTCGCATGCCCCAAATGCGGGCTTGGCGCGACCGCCATTATTGGTTATAATATACCCCCTTATCGCCCATTTTGGCCGAAACCAGATGGGGCGCCCACAGTACAAGAGAGGTAACTTTTGGAGGACCATATTCGATGAAGATGAGATATTGGCTCATTGCCGCACCGGTGATTGTCATCTCCGCCGCCCTGTTGTCCGGCTGTGGGTCGAATGACAATCCCACCCTGGCCCAGGTCGGCGACCACAAGATCACCGCCGACGAATTCAATCAGTTCATGCGGAACATCCGCTACCCCTTCCCGACCGCCCAGGATGAATTCGATAAGCGCAAGGACGTGCTCGACTCGGTCATCGTGACCCGCCTGCTCATTCAGGCCGCGTACGAAAAGGGTATCGACAAGTCCGAGGACCTGGCCCGTATCGTCGCCGCCAACAAGGACAAATTCCTGATCGATGTCCTGGCCGAAAAGAAGGTCAACGAGCCGGCCAAGGTGTCCGACGCCGAGTTGCGCGACTACTGGAATCACCTCGAATATAAAGTGAAGGCGTCGCATATTCTCGTCGACAATCTCGACACCGCCAACGCGCTGCTCGCCCGTATCAAGGACGGCGAGAACTTCGAGAAACTGGCCTACGAATACTCCAAGGACCCGTCCGCCAAGAAAAATAAAGGCGACCTCGGCTACTTCACCTGGGGGCAGATGGTCGACGAATTCCAGAAAGCGGCCTGGGCGATGGAGCCCGGCGAGGTGTCGCCGCCGATTAAGACCCAGTTCGGCTATCACATCATCAAGCTCGTCGATCGCCTTCCCAACGAATACCGCGAAGATTTCGACAAGATGAAGCCGCAGATCCGCAAACAGTTGACCGATCGCAAACGCAACGAGCTCGGTCAGGCGTATCTCGCCCAGTTGCGCGACAAGTACAAAATCCACGTCGACACCACTACCTGCGACTATCTGCTCCACAAGCGCGAGAAGATTTACCCGCCGATGCTGCTGGAGACGCTGCCGAAAAACGACTTCGACCCGGCCCAGCTCGACC
>CAYPYM010000422.1:0-3688 GCA_964414435.1 uncultured Ignavibacteriales bacterium
TCGAAAAGAACAGTTGGGACCTGCAAGCGAAATACGATCTGATGCGCCGTGACGAAATCCGGTACGAGAACTACAAGGTCGGTCCGAAAAACAAGATCCTGATCGTCTCCTACGGCACCATGGCGCGTATCTGCCAGACGGTGATCGACGAGCTGCAGGACGAAGGCATCTCGGTCGGGCTGCTGCGGCCGATCACCCTCTTCCCCTTCCCCACGCAGGCGATTAGGAAAGAGGCGACGAAGGCCAATATCAAAGCGGTGCTGACGGTCGAGATGTCGACCGCGCAGATGATGGAGGACGTCGAGCTGGCGATCCAGGGGAAACGCCCGGTCGAGTTCTACGGCCGGACCGGCGGGGTCGTGCCGACGCCCGAAGAGGTGCGCGAGAAGATCCTCGCCATGATCGGCGGCAAGGCGGCCGCGAAGAAGAAGCCCGCCAGAAAGGCAGCCGCCAAGAAGCCGGCCGCCAAAAAGACTGCCGCCCGGAAGAAGAAGTGAGGTACTCATGGCACATATGATTGATACCATATTCGAACGACCGGAAGCGCTGCAGGACACGGTCACCCACTACTGCCCGGGCTGTACCCACGGCATCATCCACCGGCTGGTTGCCGAGGTTCTGGATGAACTGGGGGTACGCGAGCGGACGTGCGGGGTGGCGCCGGTCGGCTGTTCGGTTCTGGCCTACAACTATTTCGACTGTGATTTCCTCGAGGCGCCGCACGGGCGCGCCCCTGCCCTGGCGACCGGATTCAAACGGATGCGCCCCGATATGATCGTCTTCACCTATCAGGGCGACGGCGACCTGGCCTCGATCGGCATGGGCGAGATCGTTCACGCCGCCAACCGGGGTGAGAAGTTCACCACGATTTTCGTTAACAATGCGATCTACGGCATGACCGGCGGCCAGATGGCCCCGACCACCCTCCCGGGGCAGGTCTCCACCACCTGTCCGGCCGGGCGCGATACCGATCTGGCCGGCTTCCCGATCCGGATGTCGGAGCTGCTCTCGACGCTCGTCACGCCATCGTACATTGAGCGTGTCTCGGTGCACAACCCGCAGCATATTATCCGCGCCAAGAAGGCGATCCGCCGGGCGTTCGAATACCAGGTGGCGGGTACCTGTTACTCGCTGGTCGAGGTCCTTTCGACCTGCCCGACCAACTGGGGCAAGACGCCGGATGAATCGACCGACTGGCTCGAGAAGAATATGATCCCCTACTATCCGCTGAAACTCTTCAAAACTCCGGAGGGCATCTGATGGCACAGCATGAAGTGATGTTCGCCGGATTCGGCGGTCAGGGGATCATGACGGCGGGTCAGCTGCTGGCGTATGCCGGCATCAAGGAAGGCAAGCAGGTGGCGTGGATTCCGTCGTACGGCCCCGAGATGCGAGGCGGCACGGCGTACTGCACGGTGGTGGTGTCGGAGACGCGGATCGGTTCGCCGATCGTGACGACGCCACGCTCCATCTGTGTGTTCAACCGACCGTCGTTCGACAAGTTCGAGCCGAAAGTGCACAAGGGCGGTCTGCTCATCGTCAACAGCTCGCTTATCGACGTATCATCCTCTCGCAAAGACATCGACGAGCTGCTCGTCCCCGCCAATGAAATGGCGCTTCGCAACGGCAATCCCCGCGCCGCCAATGTCGCCGTGCTCGGCGCCCTGATCGGCATGACCGGGGTGGTCGGCTGGGAAACGCTGCAGGCGACCGTGCGGGAGAAGCTCGGACGCAAGGCGGAGATGCTCGAGAAGAACATGAAGGTTCTCGAGGAGGGGTATCAGATGGCGATGGAGCGAGCAGGCCGGAAGGACAGGGTATGAAGCACGATCTCAGCAAGATTCCGGATATCATCGGAAGGTATCCCCAGCAGCCGTCGTCGCTGATCGCGGTGCTGCAGGATATCCAGAAAGAATACAATTTCCTCCCGTGCGAGGCGCTCAGGGCGACGGCCGAGGCGCTCGACGTACCGATGTCCAAGGTGTTTTCGGTGTCGACGTTCTACAACGCTTTCTGCCTCACCCCGCGCGGCGACAAAATCATCCGCGTCTGCATGGGCACGACCTGCCACATCCGGGGCGCCACGCTGATTCTCGACCAGCTCGAGACGCGCCTGAAGATCAAGGCGGGCGAAACGACCAAAGACCAGAAGTTCACTATCGAGGTGGTCAACTGCGTCGGCGCCTGCGCCATGGCCCCGGTCGTGATCGTCAACGACGACTACCACGGCTCGGTGAAGGTGAGCGATGTCAAAAGGATGGTGAAGAAATGAAGATAACCTCCACCACCCAGTTGGCCAAGCTGCAGAAAGACCTGCTCGCCAAAGAGAAGAGCCACAAGAAGCGGGTCATGATCTGCTGCGGACCGGGTTGTCTCGCCAACGGCGCGGGCAAGCTGGTGCAGGCCTTTCGTGACGAGCTGAAAAAGAAGAAGATCGCCGGGTTCAAGATCGAAGCCCTCAAGGAGACCGGCTGTCACGGTCTGTGCGATCAGGGTCCGCTGGTCGTGATCGAGCCGAAGGGCACGTTCTACACCCGGGTGAAGACCAAAGACGTCCCCGAGATCGTGGCGTCGTCGATCGCGAAGAACGAAACGGTCGAGCACCTCCTGTACAAGGACCCGAAAACCGGCAAGCATATCGAAGACTACCACGATATCGAATTCTACAAGCGCCAGCATCGGATCGCGTTGCGCAATCTCGGCCGGATCGACCAGTACCGCATCGAGGACTACATCGCGACCGGCGGCTACCAGTCGGCGGCCAAGGCGCTGACGAAGATGAAGCCGGACGAGGTGATCGCCGAGGTCAAGACCTCCGGCCTGCGCGGCCGCGGCGGCGCCGGCTTCCCGACCGGACGCAAATGGGAATCGTGCGCGAAAGCCGACGACTGGCCGCACTATGTCGTCTGCAACGGCGACGAGGGCGATCCGGGCGCGTTCATGGACCGCTCGATCATGGAGGGCGACCCGCACTCGGTGCTCGAGGGCATGATCATTTGCGCGTTCGCGGTCGGTTCGAAAGAAGGCTACATCTACGTCCGCGAGGAATACCCGTTGGCCGTGCAGAACCTGCAACTGGCGATCGACCAGGCGCGTGAACACGGCCTGCTCGGGGAGAATATCTTCGGGACCGATTTTTCGTTCGATATCAAGATCAGCCGGGGCGCCGGGGCGTTTGTCTGCGGCGAATCATCGGCGCTGATGAAATCGGTCGCCGGCGAGGTCGGCGAACCGCGCGCCAAGTATGTCCGCTCGGTGCTCAAGGGCCTCTACGACCACCCGACCGTGCTGAACAATGTCGAGTCGTACGCGAATATTCCGGTGATCATCGACAAGGGCGCCAAATGGTTTGCCTCGATCGGCACCAGGAAGAGCACCGGCACAAAGGCGTTCTCGCTGGTCGGCAAGGTCCGCAATACCGGCCTGATCGAGGTTCCGATGGGCACCCCGCTGCGCGAGATCATCTACGATATCGGCGGCGGGCTGATCGACGGCCGGCCGCTCAAGGCGGTGCAGACCGGCGGGCCGTCGGGCGGCTGCCTTCCCGAAGACAAGCTCGATCTGCCGGTAGATTTCGACAGCCTCACCGAGGCGTATTCGATGATGGGTTCGGGCGGCATGATCGTCATGGACGATCGCACCTGCGCGGTCGATGTCGCCAAGTACTTCCTCTCCTTCCTCGTGGCCG
>CAYPYM010000423.1:0-3687 GCA_964414435.1 uncultured Ignavibacteriales bacterium
ATCCGCCCATATCTCATTGAACCGCAACGAGAAATAGCCCTATTTTTTGGCTCAAGAACGCCCCGCCGAAGTCCGATATTAATCAAAGAATCGACGAATCGAGCCCACGTTGGCGCTTCGGGACGGTCCCCCCGGGTCCCGAATGTGGAAACTCCTTGTTTCCGGGCGCTGAAAACTCTCCACGGCCAACGGCCCAAGCTGAAGCGAGGCACACTATGTCTAAGCGAAAAGTTCTTGCCGGTCTGACCACCCTGGCCGCCCTGGTTCTACTGATCGGATGCTCCGGCGATCCCGTTTCCTCCGACGGCGCGTCACTGAGCGTCATGTTCCGCGACAATGCCGGGACGGGCGGCTCGGCCGCCAAAGTCGACGCCGTCGACAACGTCACGGTCACCGATGTGAAAGTGGTACTCGGCAGGATCATCCTTGAGGGCGACTCGGGCGATACGATTGTCTTCCGTTCGGCCGAACATGAGCCGCTCGTTCTCGATCTCGACCTGAGCGGCAACGCCCAGCGCGTAGGGGTCGTCGCGGCGGCGCCGGGCGCCTACACCCGCACCCTGTTCCGAATCGCACGCCTCGAACCGACCGACTCGGCCGCCTACGCGAACTACCCCGATATGCAGGGGATCAGTATCCGGGTCGAGGGGTATGTCAACGGCAGTCCCGACTCGAGTTTCGTGTTTACCAGCCAGCTTGACGAGGAACAGCAGCGAACCTTCTCCACGGCGCTGAACGTGGTCAACGGCGGCTACCAGATCGAATTCCAGTTCAATCACAACAACTGGTTTATCGACGACCAGAGCGTGTTTATCGACCCGCGCGTGGCGCAGATCGCCAGCAGCCGGTCACAGGTCGAAACGAATATCGTCGACGGTTTCGACATGTATCATCCGTAGCGATCAGCCTCCTGTTGCATCTCTAAGGAACGGCCGCCGGTTTCTCATCCTCACCGGCGGTCGTCTTATTTTGCCCTGAAACGAGTGAAGCGGACTACCGGCAGATGAGGAGGGTGTCGGCGCCGGGGATCAGGTTCACGGCCCGGGTGAGGAAGGTGCTGTCGGCCCGGATCGTCGGGGTCGTGCAGTAGAGATCACGGGCGCGGTCGAGTCGCCCCCGACTGAGATCGACCACGATCATTTCCTCGCGCACCTCTTTCGGCGCGGCGTCGCTCGCCGCCGCCATCTGCAGATATTTCACGAAGTCGTCAATTCGGCCCTGCTTGCGGTAGTAGCGCGCCAGGTTGTACTGGGCGTTGTAGCCGCTGCTGTCGAGCGCGGCCGCTTTGAGCAGCAGCTCCTCGCCCCGTGCGGATTCGCCCTTGCCCAAATACGCCTGGGCCATCCTCACGAGATTATCCGGACGGTTGGGGCTGAGGGCATCGGCGCGCTTGAGATAAACCAGCGCCGAATCGTACTTGCCGGCCCGGGTGTAGACCCAGCCGAGAAATGAGTAGGCGTCGGGATAGGCGGGGTTAAGCTCTAGAATGTGGCGAAGCAGTCGTTCGGTCCCGGGCACGTCGTGCTGTACGTTGTAGAGCTGTGCCGCGGTCTGCAGGAGGTCGTCCTCGGGAAACGTCCGTTTGAATTCGGCCCGGACCGCCGTCGCGGTGGTCGTGTCGCCCTCGGTGAGATAGTAATTCACCAGCGCGATCCAGCCGGTTCGCCCCTTCACCCGGTCGAGCTGCAGGTAGTCGCGGTAGTGATCGATCGCGATCTGCGGCGTAGCCTGCCAGATCCCGCGCGAAGTCAGCGCGACGAATCCGAGCAGAGCGGCCAGCACGACAACTGTGCCCCTTCGGCGAAGTCGTGCCCGGTGCGTGACGACCGCATAATAGAGAAGGACAGCGAACGGAACGCCGGCAAACGCCAGAAGATCCCAGTCGCGCGGCATACCCAATTTGGGATCGATCACAAACGCCGCCCCGAGCGCGCCGACAACCGCCAGCGCCAGCCAGCGGTAGAGCGGCTCGCGGCTCAACGATCGAAGCGGCAACGCCGGGACCGCAACGACAAGAAGCAGCAGACCCGGAATCAACAGGAACAGCAGGTTGAGATAATCGAGCAGATGAGCCGCCGAGAAAAGCGTGTAGTGTTCGGGCACCAGCGGCGAACTCAGAAGCGGCACGAGCGAGACGCGGAAAAACAGCTCGGTGCTCATCACGTACACCAGCGCCGCGATCACGACCGCAACGCCCAGCAGGCCCATCGACCACCGCACCGCCCGAGACAAACGGGACAACGCTACTTCAATACCGGTGTCGCGCAGCAGCAGGTAAAGCGTGGCGGGAATAAACACCGCCCCGAGTATATGGAATCCGATCAGGAGCAGTTGAATCAAAACAACCCACCAGCGCGAGATCCGTCCCTGAATCGCGAGCGGCCCGGTGAGGCAGTAGACGGCGACCGCCAATACGTACACCGCATAGTTCTCGACATACCCGAAATAGAGCAGCATCCAGCCGCCGCTGATCATCCCGAGGAAAAACAGCAGCCGTCCGGCGCCGCGTTCCAACAACGCCCGGGCGGACAACCAGACAGCGCCGATGTATACGATGCCGGAGACGTAGGCGATCAAGCGGTAGGCCGCAATGGCATCGGCCTGCGATGCTCCCCCGAGCCGGTTGAACAACCAGATATGGGCGACCGACTCGAACAGCTCGCGGCTCTTACGAACCATCGGCGAGTGCGCCGCCGTATCCGAAATCAACGTGTAGCCGTCGCCGAGAAAAAACGTCTTCGCCCTGAGCACATAGAAAGCGGCCAGCAGGAGCAGTGACACGATCAACGCGGTAAGTGCGAAACGACGTGTGCCTCCGGAATCGCAGGACAGGAATAGAGGTGCAAACCACCAGCCGGCCAGACCCACGGCCGCCGCCGCCGCGAGAATTCCCGTCATCACCCCAGCCGGAAAATACGCCATCAATCCGAATCCCCACAGCCGGAGATGCGGCAGCAAAGCCCCGGTCAGCCAGCCGGCGAGAACCAGTCCGTAGAGGGCGAGCGGGAGCCAGGCCGGTTGAGCGGTGCGACCGGAATCGGGCGTGTCCGGTGTCACCGTGACCTTCTTCTGCGATGCCGTGGGGATATCATACCGTACGGTCGTTTATTCACGGGGAAAAGTCAACATTGGGTCACGGACAGACCAGCAGCGTGTCGATTCCCGGTACCTGAGTTGCCGCCGACTCGAAGAACGTGCTGTCGGCCCGGACCGCCTCGGACGCACAGTAGAGCTGCCGGGCGCGGTCGAGCTGTCCCAGGCGAATGTAAGCAACGACCAGTTCCTCGCGGAAGCGCAGCGGCGCGTCGGGGTGGCCGGCCGCCTCCTGAAGGTACTGGAGATATTTTGCCGGATCACGCCGTTTCAGATAGAAGTGGGCAAGATTGTACTGCGCCGCGAATCCGGCGCTGTCCAGCGTCGCCGCCCGCTTGAGGACAGCTTCCGCCTTGTCGTACTCTCCCAGGAAGGCGTAGGTCTGCCCGAGGTTGTTCAGGTTGTTCGGACGGTTCGGACTGAGAGCGTCGGCCCGGCGGAGGTCGACCAGGGCGCTGTCGTATATCCCCCGCTGAAGGTAAATGTATCCGAGGAAGGCGTAAGCATCGGAATAAGTCGGATTGATCCGGAGGATTCGTCGAAGGAGCGCCTCGGCCGCCGCCGGTTTACGTTCCTGATAGAACAACACATTCG
>CAYPYM010000424.1:0-3667 GCA_964414435.1 uncultured Ignavibacteriales bacterium
ACCCGACCCGTTTATGGTCATGAACAAGTATGCGTTCCTGCCAACGGAGGCCGCAATTGTCCTGAGCGACGGAATCGAGCCCGGCGCCGATCTCTCAACCTGGGAAAACGTGCAGCTTCAGGTGGGCGGGTGTTCGATTCCGCTCACTTCCGTGGAAGTCGCCCCGGGCAACGACGGCGAACTCAGCGGTACCCTGATGTGGCTGAGATTCATCGAAAGAGATTTTATCGAGTGCGTCGAGGACGAAATCGGCGGGCTGATTTTCGATACGGTCGTTGCCGACTTCACCATTGGTTACGAAATCGACGGCGTTCCAGGATCGTGGTCGGCGGGAGCACGAATCCGAGGGCATCGGTCGGGCGATCTCAATCTTGACGGCGAGGTGAATATCAGCGATGTGACCCTGATGGTCGGTTACCTGTTCCTCGGCGCGACACTGGACGAGCCGGGGATGGCCGATGTCGACGGCAGCGGCGCCGGAAACGTCTCCGACCTGACCTTGCTGATCGCATTTCTCTTCACCGGCGGACCGCCGCCGGTCGGTCGTTGACGGTGATGGCAAACAAC
Organism: uncultured Ignavibacteriales bacterium; assembly: GCA_964414435.1. Lineage (GTDB taxonomy): Bacteria > Zixibacteria > MSB-5A5 > GN15 > FEB-12 > JAGNLV01. Next base: position 568 of record CAYPYM010000424.1, read on the forward strand.
GGTCGGCATTTGTACGTTAAAGGGACATCACCCACAGGCCGAAGGGAACACACGCTATGAACAAATGCGACAACCTGTCTTACATGATCGACTTCAACCGCCGGGCGCTGGAAGTCGATCTGGCCGATCTCACCGAGGAGGAAACGCTGACTCGCGAGAGCGACGGCCCGCCGCATATTCGCTGGCTGGTCGGTCATCTCGTGCAGTCGGTCGGCGGCATGGCGCGGTGGCTGGGAGCGGGCAACGAGCGGAACCCGGAATACGTGAAATTGTTCGAGCGGGGTTCGCAACTCAGCGATGATCCGTCGGTGTATCCGCCATTCGCGCAGCTCCGGACCGAATTGTTCGACCTGCTCGATCAAGCGAAAGCGGCCGCAGAGAAGTTATCGGACGACCAACTCGACGCCGAACTTCCCCCCGAGGCCGGCTTCAAGGCGACCCTCATGAACGCCGCCTGCTTCCTGTGCATGCACACGTTCTATCACACCGGGCAGATTACGCGTATCCGGAGGACGCTCGGACGGGAGCGCCCGTTCGGATGATGCTACAGCCTATGAGCGGTGATTGTCGATCTGATCAAGCGTGCCGCCGTAGAGAATTTCCTTGAAATACCCGCGACGGCGCAGGTGGTGCGGGAAACCGAGTTCGATTTTGCTTATGTCGTCGAGGCGCTTGAGGTGCTCGTCCGAGAGCGGATGAGCGAGACAGCCGACATTGTCCTTGACCTGTTCGACCGTCCGCACGCCGATAATCGGGATGATGATCCCGGGCTGCTGACGGATCCAGTTGATCGCCACCTGCGCGGGGGAACAGCCGATTTCAGCGGCGATCTTAACGACCTCGTCACCTATGGCGAGGTTTTTGTCGTACATGCGCACCGAAACGGTGTCGGGCTTGTACCGGTGGGTTGCCGATTCGGTGCGTTTGGTCTTGCTGTACTTGCCGGTGAGGACGCCGCCGCCGATGATGCCCCAGGGAGTGACGGCCATTTCGTGGGCGTGAGCCATCGGGAGGAGATCGCGTTCGACCGTGCGTTCGATCAGGCTGTATTCGATCTGGAGGCCGACAAAACGGCTCCAGCCGCGCAGCTCGGCGAGCGTATTGGCCTGTGAAACGATCCAGGCGGGGGTGTCGGACACGCCGACGTAGAGCACTTTGCCGGCGCGGACGAGATCATCGAGGGCGCGCATGAATTCCTCGACCGGAGTGAGATAGTCGTAGGCGTGGAGCCAGTAGAGATCGATATAATCGGTGCCGAGCCGCTTGAGGCTGTTCTCGACCGCCTGCACCATGTTCTTGCGGTGATTCCCGGAGCCGTTGGGGTCGCCCGAGCGCATGTTGAGGGTGTACTTGGTGGCGAGGACGATTTCTTCACGTTCGGATTTGATCAGTTCGCCGACGTATTTCTCGCTGGTGCCCTTGGTGTAGATATTGGCGGTATCGACAAAATTGCCGCCGGCGGCGCGAAAAGCGTCGTACATGGCGGCGCTGGTTTTCCGGTCGGCCCCCCACTCCAGGTCGTCTCCAAAAGTCATCGTGCCGAGACAGAGTTCCGACACGCGCAGGCCGCTTCGGCCGAGCAGTTTGTATCGCATCTGGCGTCTCCTTGCGCAGATTGGGGTTCTTAAGTCGTTGTGTACTGTTCAGAACGACCGGGCCGAAGCGATGTTCCCCTCTGCGGCGGAACGGGCACGCTTGACCCTATCGCCTCCCCGGCAGTTCCCGGGCATCCTTGAGGGCATCGGTCCCATGTGCGATGACGGCCAGACCTTCGCCCGAGAAGCGGTAGCCGGATTTCATCGCAAGACGGATCTGTGCACCGGTTATCGGCGGCTGGACCGCGCGGGCGGACGGCGCCGCCGGCTCGTAGAGGCGCTTTAACGCCGGCTGGGCGAGATAGCCGCAAGCGAAGAGTACAATCGCGGCGGCCACCCTGATCATCATACGCATCGCAGAGCGATTGCGACGCTGCGTGTCGGCGCGGAGGGAATCGACGGCGAGCCGCCGGAGGATCTCGTTTTCCATCTGCAGCGTTTCGATCTCGGTCGGGGCGTCGCCGGGAGCCGAGGTCAGCATCGCGACAATCTCACGAAGGCGTTCGTATTCGGCACGGCAATCGGCGCAGGCGGCGGTGTGTTCCTCGAACGCCGCGCGCTCGGCGTCGGTCGCCTCACCCATTGCGATCAGCGCTATCCGGTCTTTGTATTTGTCACAGCTCATCGTTATCACTCCTTATCGAGTATCGGGTCGAGAATGGTGCGGAGATTCTGCAGGCCGCGAGCGAGATGCACCCGCACCGATCCTTCGGATATGTTCATCGCGGCGGCGATCTGGGCGAGCGTCAACTCACCGTAGAAACGCAACGTCACCGCCTCACGCTGTTTTTCAGAAAGCTGTTCGACCGCCCCGGCGACGCGGGCGCGGGAACGGTCGACATCCTGAATCGGATCGATTGAAGTCGGCGCCGGCTCCTCCGACGCCTGACGGAGCCGGTCGATCGCCTCAGCGCTCCGTTTGCGGTCCCGGCGGGCGTTAAGGGCGGTATTCAAAGCAGCCCTCATGACGTACGGTTTCGTCTCGCCTTTGATCGGCCCCGGCCGGCGCAGGAGCCGGACAAAGAGGTCCTGGGTGAGATCGCGCGCTTCCTCCCGGTCGCCGACAATCCGGCGGATCAACCGGAAGACCGGCCCGGACAATTCACGAATCGTATCGGTGATAAAATCCGTCACGGGTGACTCCCGCTTCAGCGGTTTTCCACGAACGACAGGGCGTAGAGCGGAATGTCGTGGTCGTGGAGGTCGGCGCCCTTGAAGTTCCACTGCACCTCGCCCGGTTTATCCGGGTCGATAATCCCGTTGGCATCGAGCAGCACTCCCGGCAAAGTAAGATCGACCGAAAACGACTGGGCGCCGAGGGCCTCCGTAATATCGTAATCGTGGCGGTACGACGCCAGCGATTCCCGATAGGCCGTGATAACACCGGGACGATCCTTGCCGGCGATGGCGACGAGAAGCGAATCGTAGTGACGGTCGATTTGCGCCGTGAGGTTGTCGAGCGCCGTGTCGAGCGAATCCTCGCCGCGTTTGAGCAGGGCAAGAAG
>CAYPYM010000425.1:0-3659 GCA_964414435.1 uncultured Ignavibacteriales bacterium
CAGCCAAAGGCTTCACCGTGCGCACCCGCACCGAGGTCACCTCGATCGACCGGGCCGGCAAACGCGTCATGATTCGCGACTGCCGCACCGGCAACACCGGCTACCACGGTTACGAAAAACTGATTCTCGCCACCGGTGCGAGCCCCAAGACACCCCCATTTGAAATCCCAGCGTGTGATATCGTGCGACATTTCACTCGCCCCGACGACGCTATCGCGTTCCGCCGTCTCGCCGAGCAGGGGAAAGTTGGTTCGGCAGTCATCATCGGCGGCGGCTTTATCGGCTGCGAACTGGCCGAGGCGGCGGCAAGTCTCTGGGGAATCGAAACGACCCTGTTGGAATCGGAACGCCGCCTGCTGCCATACGCGCTCGACCCGGAAATGTCCATCCTCGTCCAGCAGGAGATGGTGAAACAGGGTGTAACGGTAACTACCGGCGCTCGCGTCTCGCGCGTAACGACCGAGAACGATCGGGCCACCGTACATTTTGATGCGGATGGTCGGGCGCAGGCGGTCGCCGCCGACTTTGTCTTCCTCTGTGTCGGCGTCGCCCCCAATGTTCGGTTGGCCGCCGAGTGCGGACTGACCATCGGTTCGACCGGTGCAATCGCGGTCGACCAGCACATGTGCACTTCCGATCCCGACATTTTCGCGGGCGGTGATTGTGTCGAGTCACGCAATATCATCACCGATCAGCCGCTGTATATCCCTATGGGCTCGCTGGCCAACCGGCACGGCCGCGTCATCGCCGAAGCGATCGCGGGATACGATTCGCGTTTCGCCGGCACGATCGGCGCGTTCGTGGTAAAAGTTTTTGATACCAGCGCCGGTGCCGTCGGCCTGTCGGAACGGGCCGCCGTTGCCGCCGGGCTGAACACCCGCGCCGTGTGGGGGGCGTTTTCCGACCGTCCCGACTACTACCCCGAGCATGCATCGATCGTCGTGAAGCTCGTGTACGAAGCATCGACCCTCCGGCTGCTCGGCCTTCAGGCGGTCGGCGCCGGCGACATCTGCCGTCGTCTCGATGTCTGTTCCGTGCTCCTCCAGCGCCGCGCGACAGTCGCCGATCTCCTGGACCACGAGCATGTGTATGCTCCGCCATACGCCGAAGCGCTCGATCCGTTGCACCATCTGGCCGGAATGGCGCTGGCACAGGAACGGGGGATGTCGTTCGTATGTGCCGCGCAGGCGCGGGAACTGGTCCAAAGGAACGCGCTCTGGCTCGATGTCCGCGAGGCGGAGGAACGCGAGGCGGCGCCGCTTCCGGTCAACGGCAACGTTCCGCAACTGCACATCCCGCTGGCCGAACTCCGCGATCGGTTGAGCGAAATCGACCGCAGTCGCACGGTGTATATCGTCTGCCGCCGCGGACCGCGGGCCTATCAGGCGGCACTGCTGCTTCAGGCTCACGGGATCGACAATGTCTACGTCCTTGGTGGCGGCACCACCGCGATGGGGAGGGAGTAGCATGGCGGGCGGCGGCTGGCGACTATTCATGTGCGGTACAAATCACACCCGCACTTCGGTCGAGGAGCGCGAACCGCTCGGATTCGGGCGCGAGGATCTGGCCGCGGCGGTAGCGGCGTTTTCGGAACGGCCGGAGGTGGCCGAGGCGGTGATCGTGTCCACCTGCAACCGGACCGAATTTTACTTTGTCGCCTCGCGGCGAACCGATCCGTTGGCGGTGGTCGGCCGGTTCTACACCGACTATCGTTCGCTTGACATTTCCCCTTTGAATGATAAGTTCTTCCTGAGTCAGGGCCGCGAGGTCGCCGAACATCTGTTTCGGGTGGCCGGCGGTCTCGACTCGATGGTTCTCGGCGAAAACCAGGTGCTCGGCCAGGTGAAGGAAGCCTACAGCGCCGCCTGCAGTGTCAAGGCGGCGGGGAAGGTGATTCACCGGCTGTTCCACCAGGCGTTCCGGGTCGGCAAACAGATTCGCACCGACACCGAGATGGGCAAAGGCGCCTGCTCGGTCAGTTCCGCCGCGATGGATCTCCTGCGCGCCCATATCGGCGACATGAAGGAACCGTCGGTGCTGTTCGTTGGCGCCAACCAGATGATCTCGCTGGCCGCGACCAATCTCGGACGCGAGGCGCACGGTTCGTTTTATTTTGCCAACCGCACGCCGGAGAAGGCGCAGGCGCTCGCGCTGCGGCACGAGAGCGAAGGCTACGGACTCGATCGGCTGCCCGACCTGATGTCCCGGGCCGATGTCATGATCACCTGCACCGGCGCCGACCGGCCGATTGTCGATTCGGCCATGATCAACCGGGCCCTGACCGGGCACGAGAGCCGCCGCTTCGTGATTATCGACATGGCCATTCCGCGCGATGTCGACTACGAGCAGGACGGCCACCACGGCGTCGAAGTGTACGACCTGCAGGATGTCCAGCGCCACGTGCGCGAGCAGCAGGAAAGACGTCGCGAGGCGGTGCCGCAGGCTGAGGAAATCGTGCGGCGACGGCTCGACGAGTTCATGTACTGGTACGAGCAGGTCCGGCGCGCGCCGGTGTCGACCTCGGTGATGGCGTCGGTCGAACATCTACGCCGGGAGGAACTGGCCGATGTCCTGAGTGACCTTTCGCCGGATCAGAGACAGCGGGTCGACGAAGCGACCCGGAGATTGACGCGGCGGCTGATACAGCTGTCCGCCAAAACTTGCAGCAAATGTTCAAAAGGGGAGTAGCCCGTCATGGCCAACACCTATCTGCCGATTAGCATCTCGCTCAAGAAACGCACCATCCTCGTCGTCGGCGGGGGCAACGTCGCCCTGCGCAAGATCGAAACCCTGCTCGATTACGAATCCGATATCACGGTTGTGACTCCCTCGACGATCGACAAGGTCGGTTACTACGCCGAGCGGGGTCTCATCAAGCTGGAGAAGCGCGAATACAAAATCGGCGAGGCGGCCAGGTTCGGGCTCGTCATCAGCGCCAGCGACAACGAGGCGGTCAACCGGCAGGTGGCCGAGGATTCCCGGAAAGCCGGCGTGCCGGTCAACGTGGTCGACAACCCGCCGCTCTGCGATTTCATCTTCCCGGCGGTGGTGCGGCGCGACTGCCTGACCGTGTCGGTCAGTTCCGATGGCAAGGCGCCGTTTCTCTCGGGCCATCTCCGCTACATTCTCGAAAATGTCTTCCCCGAGCACTGGAACGAGTTGGCCGGCCTGGCCGCGACCTTCCGGGTGCGCGCCCGGGAATACTACAAGGATAATTCCGAAAAGCGGATGGCCGCCTACGGCCGGTTCGTCGAGGCCGACTGGAAGGAAATCCTCAAGAAAAAGGACCCCGATGCCCTCGAGGCGGAGCTGCAGCGCTTGCTAAGAGGGGAATAGTCCTGTATCTTGCGGTCGGTTTTTTCAGGGGCCGACCACGCTGTCGAACCGGCCGACCCCGAACCTAAACGGCAAGGTACGGTAGATATGAACGCGCGCAACGTTGGCAGAGTCTTTCTCGTGGGGGCGGGTCCGGGCGATCCCGAACTCGTCACCCTCAAGACCCATCGCCTCCTCGAGGAGTGCGACGCGGTCGTCTACGATAACCTCATCCCCGATGAACTGATTCTTGATCTCGGCCCGCATGTCGAAAAGCACTATGTCGGCAAGCGCTCCGGAGTGCCGTGTGTCAGCCAGGAGTTCATCAACGATCTGCTGGTCTC
>CAYPYM010000426.1:0-3636 GCA_964414435.1 uncultured Ignavibacteriales bacterium
ACTACTTTAAATCTGGGTGCTGCAACCGACTCTGACGGTAAATATGAATTTACAGCGCCGGCAGATCAATCTAAAGGTCAGACAGTTGATATGACCGTTAGGTATGTTGGCTACAAACCACAGACGATATCCATAATTCTAAATGGCGGTAATATCGAACAAAATTTTTCATTGGAAGAAGATGTCTTCCAGAGTGAAGAAGTTGTTATAACCGGTATTGCTTCCAAAACCGCAAAGTCTATCGCAGAAGTTTCAGTATCAAAAGTAAACGCTGCAAATTTGACAAATACTAGCACCTTCCAAACAATGTCTCAACTTGTTGAAGGCAAAATCTCAGGTGTTCAGGTTACATCTTCATCAGGTAACACAGGTGGCGGTTACCGGTTCTATGTCAGAGGTGGAGGAGGTTTAAATGGCGATGAGCAGCCTACAATATATATCGACGGAATCAGGGTTGATAACGATGAATTGTGGGGTTGGTTTGTTGGCGGACAGGCCCCCAGTGCGCTTTCTACACTTGATCCTGAAGATATAGCCAGCATAGAAGTTCTGAAAGGTCCCGCTGCTGCTGCAACTTATGGAACAAGCGGCTCAAACGGCGTTGTTCTTGTAACAACAAAAAGTGGCAGGAACGGGCGCGGAATATCTCCGCCTTTATCCGTCAGCTATAAATTTGCATACGGTTTCAATACACAATCTTATAAATACAGTACGAGTGATTTTATTTCGGCAAACGCTGCAAATGCACTATTCAGAGATGGGATAATAAGACAAAATACTTTAAACGTATCGGGAGGTTCAAATTTATTCAGATATTATGCTTCGTTCGATGACCGAAGTGAAGAAGGGAATATTATAAATAATGGTTTAAAGAGAAGAACTTTAAGGGCAAATTTAACCTCATACGCAACTTCAAATTTAACTCTGAGGACTTCTTTGGGATATAGTTTTGCTGACATAAGCAGACCGCGAAATGATTATACCATTATTGGTCTTTTGCACGAAGTTCTTACAACCCCCAAGCCTTATCAAAATGTTGATAGCGCCACCATTGCCAATAGCAAAGATCAAAATGCTATAAGATCTTTCACTGGTGGAGTGCAAATTAATTATATACCAATAAAAAAATTAGAATTATCTTTTAAAGGAGGTGTGGACAATAATAACTACCGTGATGATAACTTGATTCCACCGGATAATTCATTCAGTGGCCTTAAAAGAATTGACAACCAGGAAAACACGCAGTATTCATACGATTTCAACTGCAGATATACCTACAACTTAATAGCCGGCTTGCAGGTAACATCTATCTTAGGATTTCAACTATTTGACAGAACATTGAAAGAGTCATATGTTGGTTCACAGGATTTTATCACAAAATTAATCACTGAAGTTGGAGCCGGCTCCCAGATATATGATTATGGTGAATATTCCATTAACAGCAGAGAAGCAGGAATTTTTACCGAACATAATTTTTCATATAAAAATCAGTATTTTTTTACAGCAGGTTTGCGCGAAGACTTTTCTAGTTCAATAGGAACTGAAGCACCGAGTATTCTCTATCCCAAAGCAAGTTTTGCAATAAGACTTGATAGGTATGACTGGTTTCCTTCCGAATTATTTAATCTATTTAAGATAAGGGCTGCTTATGGAGAAAACGGGCAATTGCCTGATCCACTTGCCTCTATCCCTTTTCTTTGGGGTGCTACTGCCGGTGGATACGGCGCAGGTGCCGTCATTACAAATATTGGAAACTCTTCCATTGAACCTGAAAGAATCAAAGAAATCGAAACAGGGTTTGAGGCTGAAATCTTGAAAGATTATTTTATTGAATTTACTTATTATCGTCAAAACGCATCCAATTCCATTGTTTACATATCTGAATCTCCTTCTACAGGTTTAACGGACAGTAGAATACCGTTTAATATAGGCTCAATGAAAAACTGGGGTTTTGAATCACATTTGAAAGCGAGTCTTATTCGTTCAAGAAATTACGGACTTAATATTAGCCTCATCTGGAACTATCAGAAAAATGAGGTTATCGATCTGGGGGGAGCTGAACCTATTTATGATTATGCTTTCGACGTTAATGTAATTAAAGCAGGGCTACCCAAGCATGAATTTTATACATGGAAAAGTCTTGGTGCAAATTTTAATCCTGATGGAACATATGACGGCCCAATTGTAACTAAAGACCGGGTAGATCTTGGAAATCCTATTCCAAACCACACCGGTTCTATCTCGATTAATTTTAAGTTCCTTAAGAATTTTAATTTTTATGTTCTGACATCCTGGGCATTAAATCGTAAGATGTTAAATGTTACAAAACAATTCGCGGCTCAGTTGGGCAATATTCCGGAATACAATAAACTTGAAGCTCAATTGGGACAAACCGACAATTTCCCTGAAATTACTCGTTTGGTACCGGGTACAACTGAATATATTAACGCGGCAAATAGATTCGCTAAAATGGACTACAATTATTTTGGAAATTATATAGAAGATGCTCAATATTTTAAAATAAATGAACTTAGTCTTAGCTACAGCCTTAAAGATTTATTACTTCAAACAGGTTACAACTATATAAAGGATATTACCGTGGGCTTCTCTGCATTGAATATATGGACTCTTACAAATTATTCAGGGGCAGACCCGGAAATTAATTGGAGCGGCAGTCGCTCCTTGGCAAGAGGACAGGATTTTTTAACATTGCAGCACCCAAGAGTTTACAACCTTTGGGTTAAAATAGACATATAGAGGAGCGTAATAATATGAAAAAGTTTAAAACATTCTTAACGCCAATAGTTTTATCACTGGTTCTTATTTCGTGCAAAAATTATGTAACAAATGTTGATCCGCTTGTTACGTCAGTAGAGGATTCTCAACTTAATTCGGAAGAGCAAATCCCATTTTTAATAAAAGGCGTGGAGACACAATTTGCCGATGCACTTGGCCAAACTGATGTTTCTGCAGCAGGTTTATCCGATGCTTTTATTTTCCCTATTAATGTACCGGCGGTAGCCAATCCCAGATATTTCGATATTGATGAAGGGAAAATTCAACTAACTAATAATTTAATTGATGCTGCTTACAATACTACAGGGCGATCCAGGTTTTATGCTGATGATTTAGTAAGAAGAACAGGTTTGATTTCATTTTCTGATGCATCTGTAAAAAACAATGCTTTGTTCACCGGCTATTTCTATGGCGGATATGCACGTTATTTATATGCCGCATATTTTGGTTTGAATCCTACGCAGGGCGGTTCTCCTATAGATAATGGTCCTTTTATTGGGGCAAATGAAATGTATGATTTAGCTATTGGCAAGTTCAAAGAATCATTAAATTACTTAAACGATGATTCAATAATAAGAACTGTCAACTCGGTTATTGCAAGGGCTTACTTATATAAAGGTGATTACGCAAATGCCGCAGCTTTTGCTGAAAACGGAATGGTAAATAGTGATGCTCCGTTTCAGGCTTTGTACAATTCAGTTTATGTCAATGAATGGTGGGCAAATGCTGGTGCATATCTTTCTGAATTTGTCGCCGATTTTAGATTCAAAAGTTATATAGATACAGATCCAAATGAAGCCAACAGGATAAAATTAGATTCCGTTATGAGCACTGATAGCG
>CAYPYM010000427.1:0-3632 GCA_964414435.1 uncultured Ignavibacteriales bacterium
CTTGTGCCGACTAATCCGATCAGCGCCATCCGTCAGCCACAGGCGGTCCGCGAAGGCTCTGCCCTGTCGTCAAAACTGAGGGTGAACGGCACCTCGCCGAAGTACTTCGTCAACGGCATCGGCATCGGGGCTAATCCGAGTCACTACGGTGTTTTTTCGTTTATCCCGTCGACGGTGGTCGATCACCTGCAATTCAGCGCGCTCGGGACCGACGCCGCCCACAATCAGCCGAGCATTGTCGAGTTTGAGACCGGCTCGCCGTTCAAGAAGCATCTCAACGGCGAACTCAATCTCTCGCTGGTCGAGGCGACCGGTTCGTGGTCGATCGGCAACGAACGCTGGTTCACGCTCGGCGCACTGCGCAAATCAGTGCTCGATCAGATCGTAAGGCGGTTCAATCTCGACTCCGAGCGCCGCACGATCCCGCCGAGCAATTTCCAGGATGTTTTTGTCTCGTCCGGTCTGAAACTCACGACCGGCACCCGGCTCGCAATCGATCAGTACTATGTCCGCGACTACCTCTCGTTCCGAACCGACCCGACCTCGCAGAACCCCGACGGCGCCCGGACAGCCTCACAGACCTCGGAGCAGTATGTCGGACTGCGCTTCGAGACGGTCACCGGTTCGACGCTGCTACGGCTCCGCGCCGCGACCCGTGGCGCACGAGAGCGGTATGCCGCCGCCCGTACGAGCACCGGCTCCGACGCACTGGCGCTCGACCTGAACGCCCGCACCCGCACCAACAGCCTTTCCGGCGAGGCGGTGTTGTTCCTCGATGGCACCGAATTGACCGTGGGTGATCAGATGGAATATGTTTCCGAGAACCGGATCGACCTGCACCAGAACGACTGGAACTTCCTTCCGCCCGACGCCAACAGCGACAACCCGTTTCTGTATCAACCGGAGCTGAACCTGCTCTACGGAGAATACCACGCCGGGCGCACCCGTCTGAGCAACGCGGCGTACGGCTCTGTCCGGTACCGGGTCGGACCGGTCCGGGTAACCTCCGGGGCGCGACTGTATTCGTTCCGGGATCTGCGTTACGGCACGGCGACGGCCCTGCGCGAGGAAGTCGTCATCCCGACCGGCGAAAGCAGCCGTCTGCGCCTGTTCTACGGGACGTTCCTTGAGAGCCCGGTCCAGAAGGTTCTCGAACCGTACCAGGTCCTGATCCACGCCGACCTGGCCGACCTCGAACCGGTGCGCACAAGACTCCTCGCCGCGGGATACAAGCTTGGCCCGATCCAGGTGCAGGCGTTCCGCAAGACACTGGACAATCTCCCGATCGCCGCCCCCGATTTCACGGCGCTCGACGAGAACGGTCTCCCGGTCGACGGTTTCATCCGGATGCACTCGGCCGGTGTCGCCGACTTTTACGGCGCCGATGTGACCGTGCAGTTTGACCGGCTGCTGGACGACCGTCTCGATATCTACGCCTACTACGGCTACACCGACGCCCGCAGTCGCACCGGTGCCGTGGTCGTACCGTACGAGATCAACGCACCGCACCGACTTTACACCCAGGCAAACTATCGATTGTCCTCGGTCGTATCACTCGGCGCCGACCTCTCGCTTCGGTCCGGCTACAGCTTTACGCCTTTGATATCGGACCCCAATGAGTTCGGCGACAACCGCTATAGCACCGACTACTACGCCGGCGCGCAGCAAATCGAAAACTCCCGCCGCTTCCCGCGCAGCGGCGCGCTCAACCTTCACGCCACGTTCAGCCTCGGCCAAACCGACCTCTTCCTTTCGGTGGACAATGTCACCAACCACGGCAACGCCATGATAAACACCCGTGACGGGTACGTGTACGACGTCGGCATCCTGCCGACTGTCGGGCTGACCGCCCGCTTCTGATCGGCCGCGGCTTCCCCCGGAAACAACTGTATCGCCTTTCTGTTACAGAAAATATACGGCCGTGCCCTGTCACGGCCGTTGTGATGACTCCCCCTTCGAACCGACACCCCGGCCCGTCGTCGTACCTAACCCTTGTGCGGCCGCTCAGGCGGTCGACTGAAACAGGAATTCGCCCGTGGACACAACCAACTCCCGCAATGAGGGAGATCCCTATCCCCCGATAGCCGACTACGGCTACATTTCCGACTGCCACTCGGCCGCACTCGTTTCACGAGCCGGCTCGATTGACTGGTGCGCCATGCCCCGTATCGATTCGGCCCCCTGCTTCGCGCGCCTGCTGGACTGGGATCGCGGCGGCCATTGCGAACTTCGCCCGACCGAAGATTTCACCGTCGAGCGACGGTATCTTCCCCGAACCCTCATCCTCGAAACGACGTTCACGACCAACCACGGTCGCGCCCGTCTCTACGATTGTTTCACCATGCGCCGCGGCGGCCGCCACCAGCCGCACCGTCAGCTGATCCGGATTCTGGAGGGTATCGAGGGCGAAGTCGCATTCGAGCTGGGATTCCACCCGCGCTTCGACTACGGCGCGGTCAAACCGTGGGTGCGGAAGGTCGATAGCCACTTGTTTACGGCTATCGGCGGATCCGACGGCCTCGTGCTCTCGGGCGATTTCGATTTCGAGCAGCACCGGCAGCACCGGTGTACCGGCCGGGGCTCGGTGAAAAAGGGGGAACGCCGGCACTTCTCGCTCATCTACCGCAGACCGGAGGAACTCGACACAAACCTCGCTCCGGTACCGGAAATCGAGGAACTCGATCGGCGCTTCGATGAAACAGTCCGGTGGTGGGAAGACTGGGCCGACGACGGAAGCGTGGACAGTATCGATGGCGATCTCACGCAGCGTTCGGCGCTGGTCCTGAAGGGGCTCTCCAATGCTCCCACCGGCGCTATCGCCGCCGCCGCCACGACCTCGCTGCCCGAATCTCCCGGCGGTTCGCGCAACTGGGACTACCGCTTCACCTGGATCCGGGATTCGGTCTTTACCGTGCGCGCGCTCGGCGAGCTGGGCTATGTTGCCGAGGCCGACGGGTTTCGACGGTTTATCGAACGCAGCGCCGCCGGCAGCGCCGAGGAGGTCCAGATCCTGTTCGGGGTGGGGGGCGAACGACGCCTGTACGAACACGAAATCTCCGAACTGCGCGGCTACCGGGGCGCCGCTCCAGTGCGGGTCGGCAACGCCGCCGAAAGCCAGATGCAGCTCGATGTCTACGGTGAATTGCTCGACCTGTCATTCAACTGGCACGCCCGCAAGAACTCCCCCGACGAAACCTACTGGGAGTTCATTGTCGAATTGGTCAACCAGACGATCAATCGCTGGCGCGACCCCGATCAGGGAATCTGGGAAATGCGCGGCGCGCCGCGACACTTTGTCCACTCCAAGGCGATGTGCTGGACCGCGCTCGATTGCGGTATCCGCATGGCCGAGGACCTCGGACGGAAAGCGCCGCTCGACCGATGGCGGAGCGAACGGGATGAAGTCCGAAAACTGATCGAAGAAAAGGGGTACGATGCCGAGCGCGGCGTCTTCATCCAGGCATTCGACTATCCCCATATGGACGCCTCCCTGCTCTTGCTGCCGATGTTCCGATTTGTCGCGTTCGACGATGAGCGGATGGTGCGGACGGTCGACGCCATCCGCGAGGACCTGGACCAGGACGGATTGCTGCGGCGCTACGCCGACGGCGGCGACAGTCTCGACGGCACCG
>CAYPYM010000428.1:0-3630 GCA_964414435.1 uncultured Ignavibacteriales bacterium
CGGTTCACGGTCGTGCTTGACGATGGCGCTGAGGTCGAGGCCGGGCGGGTTATTCTTGCGACGCCGGCATATCAAACGGCCCGGTTGGTCGAGAGTATCTCGGAAGAGCTGTCGCTGGCGCTGGCGGCGATCGATTACGCACCGATCGCGGTGGTCTGCTCGGGATACGACCGGAGCCGGGTGGGGATCGAAGTCAAGGGATTCGGCTTTCTCGTGCCGCAGCGGGAGAACCGCCGCATTCTTGGTTCGATCTGGACCTCCTCGATATTCACCGAACGCGCCCCCGAGGGGAAGGTGCAGCTGCGCACGATGGTCGGCGGCGACGGCGATCACGGCGTAATGGATCTCACCGACGGCGAGCTGATCGGCGCGGTGCAGAAAGATCTCGGCGAAATCATGAATATCAGCGGCGACCCGGAGATCGTGAAGATCTACCGCTGGCGTCGCGGTATCCCCCAGTTCAAGATCGGGCACGCCGAGCGGATCGGGCGGATCGAGGCCGAGCTGGCCAAGATCGGCCGGATCTATGTCACCGGCAACGCCTACTACGGTATCGGGTTGAACGACTGCGTGAAGCAGTCGTACCGGGTCGTCACCACGATCTGCAAGCCCCACCGGCCCTCGTGATTCCTGCCATTACGCTTGCAATAGTATCTCTCGAACGCCTATATAATAGTATGAAGCGGATCGAATGGCGCGATCACACCGCCGATGTGCTGCTGCGAGCATCGGGCGATACGCTCGAGGAAGCGTATGCGGCGGCCGCCGATGCCATGTTCGGCGTGATCACCGACCCGGCACGGATCGAATGGCGCGAGACGGTCGAGGTGACGGCTGAGTCGATCGACCGAGAAGGGCTGCTGGTGACGTTTCTGTCGGAGTTGATCGCGCGACACGAGATCGAACGGTTGGTGCTCAAAGATTTCGAGGTGCGTTTCACCGGCGACAACGCCCTGACGGCGACCGCGCACGGCGAACCGTTCGATAACAACCGGCACGAGGCCGGCATGCACGTGAAGGCGGTGTCGTATCATATGATCGAGATTGCCGACGCCCGCGACGGACAGCCGGCGTACGTGCAGGTGCTGTTCGATGTATAATCTCCGTATCAGAGTGCAGAACAAACCCGGAGAGTGAAATATGGCATGGCAGGGACCGAACGACAAAGTCGATAACTACCGCTACCGGATACCATCGAGTTTCAGCAGCAGCGTGATCAGGGACAAGGGGCTCCGGATGAATGTCCCCGGCCTGATCTACACCGATGAGCGGATGCTCGAATCGATTATCGCCGACGACTCGCTCTACCAGGTGGCCAATGTCGCGACGCTGCCGGGGATTATCGGGCAGTCGATCGCGATGCCCGACATTCACCACGGTTATGGTTTTGCGATAGGCGCGGTGGCGGCGTTCGACGAAAGTAACGGCGTGATTTCGCCGGGCGGAGTCGGGTACGATATCAACTGCGGCGTGCGCCTGATGCGCACCGATCTCCATGTCAGGGATGTTCTCCCCCGAATCGACAAGCTGATCGACACGATGTTCAGCAACGTGCCGTCGGGAGTCGGCTCCGAGGGGAGGCTGCGCCTCTCGCGCGCAGAGATGGACGGGGTTCTTTCGCAGGGGGCGCGCTGGGCGGTGAGGAACGGCTACGGCAATGAAGACGATCTGCGCGCGACGGAGGAAGGCGGCTGTATCGAGCCGAACGATCCGTCGCTGATCAGCGAGACGGCCAAGAAGCGGGGTGGCCCGCAGGTCGGCACACTCGGCGCGGGGAATCATTTTCTGGAGGTGCAGCAGGTCGATGAGATCTACGACGTTAAGACGGCGGCGGCGTTCGGCATCACCGAGGTCGGCCAGACGACCGTGATGATCCACACCGGATCGCGCGGGTGCGGCCACCAGATCTGCACCGACTATCTCGATGTCATGCGACGGGCGGCAAAAAAGTACGGCGTCAGGCTCGCCGACCCGCAGTTGATCTACGCGCCGCTCGGCTCGCCGGAGGCGCAGCAATACTACAAGGCGATGAATTCGGCAGCCAATTTCGCCTGGGCTAATCGCCAGATGATCATGCACTGGGTGCGGGAGTCGTTCGAGAAGGTGTTCCGGCAAGGCTCAGGGAGGCTCGGCCTTCGCTTGATCTATGACATCGCGCACAACATGGCCAAGCGGGAACTGCACGAGATCGACGGCAAGCCACGCTGGGTGTATGTCCATCGCAAGGGGGCGACGCGGGCGTTCGGGCCGGGCCACCGCGATATCCCCGAGCAGTACCGTGCGGTCGGCCAGCCGGTGATTATCCCCGGCGATATGGGCACGGCGAGCTACCTGCTGGTCGGCACCGAGCAGGCAATGCGGGAGACGTTCGGGTCGTCGTGCCACGGCGCGGGGCGTCAGCTTTCGCGGCATGCCTCGGTGAAGCGGTACCGGGCCGACGATGTCGTGCGGCAGCTCGAAGACGGCGGCATCTATCTCCGGGCGAAGAGCAAGCGGGTGGTGGCGGAGGAGGCGCCGGGGGCGTACAAGGATATCGATGAGGTCGTGGAGATCTCGCACAACGCCGGGATCGCGCTGAAAGTGGCGCGGTTGCGGCCGGTCGGGGTGGTGAAGGGCTAAGACGGGCCCGGCGCCGCAGAGACTACATCCTTTACATAAAAGAGGCGGACGTCGCCGCCCGCCTCTGGCAGAGAGTACAATCCCCTTACGTTCTATTTGAGCAGGACCATCTTCTTGGTCGTGGTGTACTCACCGGCCTCGATCCGGTAAAGGTACATGCCGCTGGCCTTGTCCGACGCATCCCATTCGATCGTGTGAATGCCCGCTTCCATCCAGCCGTTGACGAGGGTGGTGACGACCTGGCCGTTGATGTTGTAGACGGTCAGGGTGACATCGGTCGCCTCGGGCAGACTGAAGCTGATAGTCGTGGTCGGGTTGAACGGGTTCGGATAGTTCTGCTCGATCGCGAACCTGTCCGGGATGATGGCATCGGTCTCGACCGCCATCAGCGACGCCGTGCCGATCGACGCCGTGCCGCTCATGCCGCGCCACTCGATCTGGTCGATGTAGACGTCGTCGGAGTTACCGCTGGCGTCGCACATGAACCGGAGCCGGGCGTTGCTCGGGAAGTTGTAGTTAGAGCTGGAAATACTGACGGTGGCGTGGTACCAGGTGTTGTTGTTGAAGTCAACGCCGCGGGCGAAATCCGCCACGGTCTGCCACGACGAACCGTTGTAGTACTGCACGAAGAAGTCCTCGTACAACTCCATGCTGATCGCCACGAAATAGAAGTCGACTTCCATTTCGGTATACCCGGCCACGTTCCAGCCGTTCGTATGGTAGAACGACGAGGCGACGCCGCTGTTGTCCTGGATATCGGCGGCGTTGTAACCCTGCCAGGCGTAGGTGTAGCCGGTGTAGAGGTACATGTCGGCGCCGCCGTCGGTGTAGTTCCCCATGCCGCTTTCGAAGTCGTCGTAGGTGATGACGGTCCATCCGCCGGCCGCGTTGACGGTGATGTAGCCGGTCTTGACTTCCTGATCGCTGCCGTAGGCGTTGGTCGCGGTCAGGGTGACGGTGTAGGTCCCCTCGCCGTTATAGGTGTGCGAGGGATTCTGCGCGGTCGAACTG
>CAYPYM010000429.1:0-3625 GCA_964414435.1 uncultured Ignavibacteriales bacterium
TTGGCCGGTCATTGAGGTCCTTTTGCCAAGTTTGGTTCGAAGACAGTCCCCATCTTTTGCACTCTATCGGACACTGAGCGAAAAGACACCATAGCCGATCGGCGAATGTGTAAAATTTGCGCGGGGAAAGGGGGCGGAGTCAGCGACGGTATTCGTCAGCCCTGTAGGAAGAACGCACAAGCGGCGCCGACGCCACGGTCGGGATGCCGGATTGGTGGGCGAGTTGTTTCAGTCTGGAAAACTCGTCGGGGTGAAGATACCTCACCACCGGATAATGCTCTTTCGACGGCGCGAGGTACTGCCCGATGGTCAGGATCGAGACGCCGATCGACGCGAGGTCCGCAAAGACCGCCGTCAGCTCATCCTCTTCCTCACCCAGCCCGACCATCAGCCCGGATTTCGTGACGATCGAGGACCGTCGGTGGATCTCGTGCAGCAGATCGAGCGACCGGTGATAGTCGGCGCCGGGGCGAATCTCGCGATACAACCGCGGCACCGTTTCGACATTGTGATTGAAGATATCGGGGCGGGAAGCGATAACGATGTCGATCGCCTGCGGGGCGTTGCGGAAATCGGGCGTCAGGATCTCCACGGTCGCCTCGGGCAGGGCCCTTCGGATCTCACCAACCGTTGCGGCGAAATGCGCCGCTCCGCCGTCGGGAAGGTCGTCGCGGGTTACCGATGTGACCACCACGTGCCGGAGCTTGAGCTGCCGGGAGACCTCGGCGACCCGATTCGGTTCGGTCGGGTCGAGCACGGCCGGACGACCGGGGGTGACGTCGCAGAATCGACAGTTTCGGGTGCAGTTCGGCCCCATAATGAGGAAGGTGGCGGTGCCGCGGTTGAAGCATTCGCCACGGTTGGGACAGTTGGCGGCGTGGCAGACGGTGTTCAGACCGTAGCGCCGCAGAAGACCGCTGACCTCCTCGTAGGTGCGTCCGGAGAAGCCGGTCACTTTGAGCCAGGCCGGTTTTCGGACGATTTTGTCGGTCGGTTCGGTCATTCGGACGCCTTTCAGGTATGGGCCGAAGGCAACACTTTTTCGCCGAACAGCCCGTTTGGCAATCAAGTATACCGGAAATCACACGATAATCAAGGAAAAGGGATGATTGTAAGCTGGAAGGAGATAAACAATGCCCCGTCTGCTATTGGTTATCGGTTGCCTCGTCCTGGTGGCATCGGTCGGCCTTGCCGCAGCGGCTGAAAAATCTCAGCCCCAGGCTGTCAGGATAGCCGACTCCGTGCACCGGGGGGATATCCGCCCGCGGCCGTCGCTGATAACCGCCGACACCTGTATCGTCCGCCACGATCTGGGCATCTTCTACAAGATCGACGGTTGGGTGACCGGTCAGGAGCTGTACAAAGGCTACTGCGATCCGTCGCTCACCTGCGCCGGGGCCTATCCTTTCACGATTACCGAAATCAATATGCCGATGTGGTTCGCCGGCACCCCGACATTCAACGTGTCGGTCGATGTCGAGGCGGTGGATATCTCCGATCCAACCTGCCCGGCGCCGGGTCAGCTCCTCACGATTTCATCCGAGTACCAGCTGTCGGTCCCTGCCCCCGGCCTCTACAATATCTGGATTCCGCTCGATACGCCGCTGGTCGTCACCGGCCCCTTCTACGCCGGTTTTTATCTCGCCACGGCCTTCGATGCCAACGACAGCGCCGCCGTGGTGATTGACACCCTGCCGGTCCCGTGCCGTACCTACAACGCCTGGGACACGACGATCGGCTTTGTCGATCTGACGGACAATACTTACTACAACTTCCCCGGACGGCTCGTGCTGTATGCGGCTGGAATTCCGGCCGGTACGCTGCCGCCGCCGTCGACCGAGATCATCGCCCCGGGTGACAACGACACCTGCTACGGCGAAACGACGATCTGGACGCGTGACCGCAACGCTTCGCCGATTCTCGATTATGCCCGCTTCGAATACCGGCCGGCCTCGGGCGGCGCCTACGCCGATATCGGCTACGATTACTCATCCGAGACTCCGTTGCGGAACGGCTCTTCGGCGGCTACCGCCGGCGACGGCCTCAGTCTTGTCTTTGACTTTTCCGGTCTGCCCGAAGGACGCTACACGGTCCGGGCAACCGTCCACGATACGCTCGGTCAAACCGATATGGACAGTGTCACGATCTATGTCGAACCGACCCCGCCGGTGCCGCAGATCGTTTCCTATGCCGACGGCGGCACGTTCTGCTCGCCGCTGGCGCTGGCGATCGTCTGCCCCGACGAAAACCTCGATTTCGTTCAGGCGTTTCGCAAGCAGGCCGAGCTGAATTATTCGGCCGGGATCAGTCTCGCCGGTCCGCCGCCGGGCACGGTGAGTAACGTCGGTCCGCTGGCCGCCGCGATGGGGATCAAGCTCTGGTACGATCGCGGCTACACGGCGCCGATGATGGAAAGCGGCGTCCCGCTGCCGGTCGATACGCTGGCCGTCCGGCTGGCCGGCTGGTTCAAGACGGCGACCTACCACGGCACGTACGACGAGAATTTCTATGCCGGCCTCACCGAATACCTGCGGAATCGCGGCAACGTCCTGAAGGCGGCCTACGAGCGCAACCCGTCCTATTTCGATATCCGCGACTGGACCGAAAACCGGGAGTACGCCGTGATGCTCGGCGTCTCGGGCGATATCGGCACGTGGTTTGTGGTCGACGGCTTCAGCGGTCTGGCCCAGAACGACGGCACCTGGATCGTCGTGACGGCCGATCCCCTCACCGGCAGTACCGAGCAAATGGCGGTGCGCAACAATGCCGGTATCAACGAAATCAATTTCAACGGCACGTGGCACCCGATCGATATCATGGTTGGGATCTACGCTCCGGACTGGACGGTCAGCCGCCTCTCGATCGGCGCCGATCTCAACGTCGCCGACGGTATCACGATCACCTGGATACCCTCCGGCGTGGTCGAGGGCGACCCGTACTTCATCTATGTGAAGGGGAGCGACGGCCTGGGGATGAAAGGCGCCTCGACCATGCTGCTGCAGTACCGTTGCAGCCAGACGTACAGCCCCGGCGACTTCAACAACGACAATCTCGTGGATATCGCCGACGCCAGCTATCTGCTGAGCTTCATCGCCCTGCGCGGGCCGGTCCCGGCCGGTGGCGCGGGACGGGCCGATACCAACTGCGACGGGTACGTCAATATCGCCGATGTCGTGTATTTCCTGAACTACCTGCTGGGGGGTGCGTCGGCCCCGTGCTATTGATGAGGCAAGCATCAGGACCACAGGGGTCCTGACCCACGAATAGAGCAACCACAGAGAGGCGGCGCCATCGTTCGGCGCCGCCTCCTTTGTAGGCGATTCAATCCATTTTGCTGTCTATCCAACGCCGATTTGATTACATTGGAAACGGCAGGCCGCAGGGTTTCACGTGCCTCCCAACCACGGCAATACAGCGCACGATTCGAAACATATTTGAAAAAGGGCAGACATCATGAAGAGGCTGGGAAGTCCAACCGTATTGACGTTGGTCGCCGTTGCTTTGCTGCTCGCGTCGGGGTCGATGCTCTCTGCGGAGACGGTAAGGATTAGTTATCAGGGACGCGTCACCACAGCCGGCGGCGCACCGATCGCCGATAGTTATCATCCGATCAAGTTCGATCTTT
>CAYPYM010000430.1:0-3608 GCA_964414435.1 uncultured Ignavibacteriales bacterium
GCAGTAGCGGCAGCCGAGACACTTGTCGTTGTCGTAGACCACCGGGCCTTCCGGGGTCGTGTGCAGCGCGCCGACCGGGCAGGCCGAGGCGCAGGCCGGTTCGAGGCAGTGACGGCACTGCTTGCGGACATAGTGATCGTCCGGCTTCTGCAGGACCGAGGTCCAGTTGTCGGCCGAGAGCCCGTCGTTTTTCTGCCAGACCCGGGGCTCATCCATCTCCAGATGGTTCTGCTTCTTGCAGGCCGCGAGACATTCGAGGCAGCCGATACACTTGGTGACATCGGTGAGAATCGCAACGCTCATACCGGCGCTCCTTTCTTGCCGAGCGTCTCGGTGACATCGTCGTCAACCGCCGCCGGGAATTTCCAGGCGAGGGTGCTGACCATCTGCGAGAACGGCATCAAGACACAGTGAGCGATTTTGGTGAACGGCAGCAGGACGAAAATCAGCTCGCCCGAGAGCATGTGCACGAGCATGAAGGCGCGATACGCCGACGGTGCGACGGCCAGATTGGCGCAGACATATCCGGTCACGAACGGCACGAGCAGCAGCAGCGGCCAGAGGTAATCCTGCTTGCGGCTGATCGCGCGGGCGGGACCGCTTCCGATCCGTCCGATAAATATCGCCGCCCCGAACACGATCGTGCCGATCGTCAGCCAGTTGGCCACGGTTGGTGAGAGGGTCCACCAGCCGAGCCCGATGCCTGCCTTCCAGAGACTCACGTGGGCGAAGAGAAAAATCGGGGTGAGGATCAGGCCGACATGAAAGAGCATGGCGAACAGGCTGTAGAACGGCCGGTTGTGCAGGCCGCGCTTGACCGGGAAGAGCCACTCGAGCGTCCGCGAGATGGTCAGTCCCCACGGGATTGATTTGTCCCCGGCTTTGCGGTACGCCTCGATCATCCCGACTATATCCAGTATCACTATGCGCAGGAGACCGAGCACCATGACCGCGAAAGTCAGGCGGAACAGCGGCCCCCGGGCAAATTCGGTTAGAGCTTCCACGCAGCGTTCCTTTCTATTCCTGAGAGCCGGAGGTCGGGTTTGCCGACGGTTCCATGTCCGGCGCTTCTTCTCTTTTCGTTATCATGGCGTCGTCGAAAATGATCGCCTTGTACAGCAGGTCATGCAGGCCGACCACCTCGGCGTCGATCCCCTGGTCCTCGACCAGTTCGCGGAGCTGCTTTTTGCAGTTGGCGCAGGGGGCGACGACATACTTGGCGCCGGTCGCGCGGATCTGGTCGGCCTTGGCCTTGCCGCCGATCGTCGTGCGATACGGGCGGATCTCGTCGATCGATACCGTCCCCCCGCCGCCGCCGCAGCAGATGTTGTCGGCGCCGCTGGGGGTCATCTCGACATAGTCGGCGCAGAACGCGCGGAGCAGTTCGCGCGGCTGATTAATGATCCACTTCTGGCGGGCGATATTGCACGGATCGTGGTAGGTCACCCGCTCTTTGATCGTGTTGGGTCGGAGTTTCAGCTTCCCGGCTTTCCACGCCTGGTGGGTGTATTCCATGATATTGATGACCGGGAAGGCATCCGCCCCGCCGCAGTGGGTCGGGAGGAAATACTTGGCGCTGCGCGAGGCGTGCCCGCACTCGCCGATCAGCACCTTCTTACCGTGCAGCCGTTTTGTCTCGGCGTCGATCTTCTTGACGACCCGCTCGAGAATCCGGTCGGAGTAGAACAGGCCGTAGTTGATGCCGTCGAAATAGCCGGTGCCGATCGTCCACGAGTCGCCGGTGGCGGTGAACACCGCGGCGTTGCCCATGAGGGTCTCGGCCTCCATGAGGAAATCGCTCACGGCGGGGAAGAAGACATACTCGGCGCCCTCGACATCGATCGGGAACTTGATGTCGACGCCCGTCTCCTCCTTCATGTCCTCCTCGAGGAATTCCAGCGTGTCGAGCAGGGCCGGGACCGGCACTGCCGAGGTATTGCCACTCTTGCCTTCGAGCTGTTCGCGCGTGCTTACCACGAGGGCACGGGGGGCAATGCCGATCTCGCTGAGTATATACCGCCCGAGGTGGGTGATCAGGGCATGATCGATTCCGGCCGGGCATTCCATCGAGCAGCGCCGGCAGGCCGTGCAGTTATAGAACGAGTCGGCCATCTCCATGAGTTTCTCGTCGGTGAGGTGACCGGTGCCGAAAATCCGTCCGCGCACCGAACCGGCCAGCGTGAAGTGGCGGCGGTAGACGCTCAGCAGAAGTTCCGAGCGCTTGCAGGGGATATCCTCCGGGTCGCGGGTTGCCTGGTACACCTGGCACTGGACGGCGCACCGGGAGCACTTGGCGCTCATCCGGATAAAATGGTCCAGCGCGAAACGGTAGTTCGAATGGCGAAGGATCGCGGCGAACGCCTCGAGAAACCGTCGCGGACGGTCCTCGACCTCGAAGTCCTCCACGTGGTAGCGGACATTGAGGCGCTGCCGCTCGATCACCTCCGGTTTCTTGGGCGAAGCGAACGCACGGGCGCGTTCTTCATCGGTGATCCGGGTGGTTCTCATGTTGTCTCCATATATGACGTTCTTTTCTTGTCATCTCATTCAGGCGCCGGCCGAGGCGCGTTCATGTCCCGCCACGACCGTCTGCAAAATCGGGATCCGGTCGGCCACCGGTTCATCGCGGTTGGCGAAGCGTGAATCGGGATCGATCAACTCGACCCCGTACTCGCGGCAGCGGGCCGCTACGTGCGGCGTGGTCGAGCGAACATACACGCGGGCGTCGTACCCGCCGGCCGACACGAGATGCAGCAACTCGATCTCGCGCTCCGGTCGGTAGGTGTGCGCACCGCAACAAATCGCTACCCGGATCGGCCGGTGGCAGACCGGGCAGGGAATCTCGGCGACGAGGTCGATCGGGAAGGGGGCGCGGTCGGCGCTGTCCGACACCCTGTAGCCGTGGGCGACAAACAGCTCGCGCGTCCAGCAGACAAGGTCTTCGAGCGGAAACTCACCCTCGAAATCGATCGGCTCGGCTTCGGCTCCATCGGGGGCCAGTTTCCCGGCGACCCAGGCGGTGAGGGTTTCGGAGACACCGCCCGAGACATTCGAGACCACGGCGATCCCGGCCGCCTGCAGGAGGTCGCGGTAGAATCCCTTGATGCCGCTGCAGATGAGCGTGTCGACCTGTCGCTGCCGGAGCATCTGGACCCGCCCGAATCCCTCGCAGCCACCGCAGTCGACCACTCTGGTCGAGAGCAGCTCGTTGTTTTCGAAGCGGGCGATCAGGAAGGACCGGGCCACTTCAAAACAGGGGGCCACTGCTTCATTAAATCTGGGTATTGCAACAGTCACGCATCAACCTCTGGTTGACATAGATGGCGAATGCCGTGCCGGGCCGCTTGCGCCGTTCTATCATATTGCTATTAGCTGTGTTAGATTGATACTAAGAATGGTGGCTGTTGCGGGCGTTGCAACAGTAGTTGTTGCACTGCAACGCCTCATAGGTGTTGCATGCAACATCCACCATTGATAGTTGGGTTTAAGAGAGAAGTTTGGAGAAAACGGACCCGAGCCCTATAGGCCGTAGCGCTTCATCTTCCGCCAGAGCGTGGTGCGGTCGATCCCGAGTTCCTCGGCCGCCCGGGTCCGATTGCCGTCGTGGT
>CAYPYM010000431.1:0-3603 GCA_964414435.1 uncultured Ignavibacteriales bacterium
CCAGACGCTCTCAAATCCGGGCGACGAGCCCTCGGCGTAGAGCCGGCGGCAGATGATAAAATACTCGTGCGGCGCAAGAGCCAGGTCAGCCGGCAGCGGCACGATCCAGTCGCCGCCGATATCAAGGTGCATCCCGGACATCGAAACGGCGCCGTCGGTGTTGTTGTACAGCTCGATCCACTCCAGCGAGGTCTGCCCACCCAGTTCGTTGGCGAGCACTTCGTTGACGATCGGCCCGGCGTTCGACGGCGCCGGGAGCATGATCGCGGCTGCGACGAGTGCGATGAACAGTTTCCCCCACTTCATCAGAATCCTCCCTCCACTTCCAGTGTAATTGTCGTTTCGTAGCGTGTGCTCGAAATGCGGCTGTAGCGATGCGAGAACCTCACCGCCGCAGAAACACTCGGACCCAACGGCTGGGCCGTGCGAACATAGCCCGACCAGTAGTCGTTGCGGATCGGACGAATATTCGCACGCGCGAGATAAGTACCGATTTCGATCCGCCCACACCGAACCGTCTCTATTCGCAAGCGGGCCAGCAGGCTCATGTAGTCAGCTTGATTCTCCCGTGCCGTGTGCGCGACATAGGCCCGTCCCGTGATCGCTCCCGTTGCGATATCGAGTTGCGCGACCGCCCGCCCCTCGCGAGAGTCGGTACCCGGCGAGCCCCGGTTGCGGCGGGTGAAGCGGTAGCGATACTCAAGCCGTCCGCCGACCGGGCGGGAAGCGCGCTCGAGCGCCGTGGTGTATTCGATGCGCACCGTGTCCGCGTTGAAGGCGTGGACGAGCAGGTCGCTGCCGAAAGATGTCGTCGCATTGAGCGGCGATGAGAGGCGCAGCCTCCCCCCGCGGGCGCCGCGACGACGCGTGCTGAATCCGAATCCAACCGCTTCGATACTGTCACGGTGGCCGATCGGCCCGGAGCGACTGCCGGCGGTGAGATCCAGGTAGTTTCCGCCGTAATACCAGAGATCGTACCGTACGATCGATTCCCCGGCGTGGTGAACGCCTTCGAAAATCGCCGCACCGAACCCGCCACGCCCGCCCGCCTGAGCGGAGATCTCCGCAGCGAGCTTCCCCTTCGAGTACTCTCGGGCGAGATGCAGCGCCGAACTGAGCTGCCGCACTTCCCCCCCGCTTGACCGATTGCTCAACCTCGTGACACCCACGACTCCACCGAGAGTTGTCCGGCCGACTCCGCGTTTGATCATCGCCGCACTCGATTCCATCCGATACGTGCCGTCGCGCCCAAACGACGCTCTCGCCTCTCCCTGCCACGCACCGGCAGCCAGTCGAACATACCCGCCGTTGGCGCCGCCGTAGTCGGGATACCGGAACGATTCCATGTCGAGCGCCTGGGAGCAGTTGAGCAGCTTGCCGCGATATCCCGCCACCGTGCCAAGACCGAGTTTGCGGGCATGGGTGCCGAGCGTGAAGGCCTGTACCGTCCCTCGCCGGCTTCGGTAGGTCACGCTTCGGCCGACCACCCGTTCGCGGCCGGTGAAGGTGCGGTCGATCCGAAGGTTCGCTCGCCATCGTGCGGAGAGATGCAGATCGAGTGCGGTGTGGTAGCGGCTCTCGCCGTTCTCGGTCGTTCTCTTTTCATACCTATGCACCAGACTGGCTGTCGGTCTCGACTCCCGCGAAACAGGGGCCGCCTGGTGGGGGCGTAAAGGGAGCAGATCGTCGCGGGTAAGGCCGAACAGGCGCAGGACCGCATCGATATCAGGGATATCATCGATAGCGGCTTCCGTGAGCGAGTCGGATTCGACCCACAGGATCTCCCGCAGCCGTTCGTACTGGACCGGGTCGATCTCGCCCAGTTGGAGCGCCTCGAGCAGTTCATCTTCCGACGGATACACGTCCGCGGTGACGCCCTGTGATGAAACCGATGTACCCAGCCACAAGATGGACGCGAGGACCATCGTGACGGTTTTCACGGTCAGCTCAGGTGATACTTACGCAGTTTCCGGTAAAGTGTGCGCTCTCCGATTCCCAGCCGGCGGGCGGCTTCCTTGCGGTTGCCGCCGGTTTCCCGCAGCGCCTGTTTGATCAGCATCTCCTCCATCTCTTCCATCGTGGCGCCCTCTTTGAGCGCCGCGTCGTCGTCCGCCGTGTCGTTCTCGGCGGCCTCGCCCGGGAGATGCGATGTAATCAGGTCGCGCAGGAGACGAACCTCGTTCCCCAACTGGAGAATCGCCCTGTATATCAGTTCCTGCCCGGCCTCCTCGACCGTCTTGCCGGTCGACACGGGCAGGTGTTTCAACGTCGTCTGTTGTTCGTCGATGAATCGTTCGACATCCTCGACCTCGACCAGAGCGCTCGGCTTGAACGCGCGCATGCGGTCGGTGAAATTCTTCAACTGCCGGATATTGCCCGGCCAGTCATACTTGCCGAGCAGTTCCAGCGCGGCGTCGCTGTAGGCGACCTTGTCACCCCGCCAGAAATGCTGCAGGAGCGGCTCGATATCCTCGCGACGGTCGAGCAGCGGCGGGAGCACGATCTTGACCACGCCGATGCGGAAATAGAGATCCTCGCGGAACCGTCGCTCGTCGATCGCCTCGGTCAGATCACGGTTGGTCGCCGATACCACGCGGACATCGGCATGGCGCGGCGACGATGACCCGACCGGGTAGTAGGTGCCGTCCTCGAGCACGCGCAGCAGCTTCACCTGCATGTTCAGCGATGTTTCCCCGACCTCATCGAGGAAGATTGTGCCGCCGCCGGCCTTGTGGAAGAGTCCGTCGCGCCGCGACACCGAACCGGTGAAGGCGCCCTTCTCGTGGCCGAACAGTTCCGATTCGAGCACGCCTTCGGCCAGCGCGCCGCAGTTGATCGCGACATACGGGTTGCTCCGCCGCAAGGAGTGATCGTGAATCGCGCGGGCTACCAGTTCCTTGCCCGTTCCCGACGCGCCGACGACGAGGACCGATACATCCGTCGGTGCGATGCGCTCGATCGTCTCGGCCACGACTTTCATCTTGGGTGAACGGGCGACGATGCCGTACTGGTCGAGCAGTTCTTTGCCGCGAAGGATATGTGCGATTTTCTGCGCGATCCCCTCGGTACCGAGACTGAGCGCGACGTGACCGTCCACAAACGGCTGCTCATAGGCGATCGCGTAGTCATCGTGGGTGAGCACCCAGATTTCGGTGAGGCCGTTCTCGCGACGGAGCCGCCGGGCCACCGGGCGTTTCATATCGCCCCGGTTGTCGTCAACCAGCACGAGATCGACCCGGCTCTCCTTGACGATCCGATAGAGATCGGAGAGCTCCGTGACAACCTCGCCAATTTCGGACCAGTCAATTCCGGTTGTCTGGAGCGATTTCGGGTCAAGCAGTATGAGCGTGCGTCGTACCATACGAATCTATCATCAAGCGCCGGAAGCTGTCGATCAGCCTGTCCGGCGTTTGCGTTTGCCTTTCTTGGCCCCCTTGCGTTCGTCGCGAAGGGCGGGCTTGCCCGGCGGTTTTTTGTCTTCTTTGCCGCCGTCGACCAGGAACAGCTCGATCTCGTTCTTGACCTTGTCGACTTTGAGCACGCCAACTTTGACGCGGTCGCCGAGCCGGTACTTCCGGCCGAAGCGCTGAATGGATTCACCCG
>CAYPYM010000432.1:0-377 GCA_964414435.1 uncultured Ignavibacteriales bacterium
GTTGGACATCAGCAGCGACGCCGGCAGTCCCTTACCCATGGCGTCGGCGATCACGATCCGGGTCGACGGGAAATCATCGCCGGAGAAGAAATCGTAGTAGTCGCCGCCGACACTGCCCGCCGCCAGCGAGCGAATCCCCGCCTCGAACCCGTCGATCGCCGGCATACTCTGAGGCAGCAGCGCCCGGTGAATGTGGCTGGCGATATAGAGATCCTCCTCCAGATCCTCCCGCTCCTCCGCCTGCCAGCGCCGCAGTTCAGCGTGGATGACTGCCACGCTACGCTCCGGATACCCGTTCCCAAGCATCCCCCACGTGTTCTCCAGGGTCTTTTCCAGCGCTTCCAAGTACTCGGGCTGGTTCTGATGGCGGTTCTTCA
>CAYPYM010000432.1:387-3585 GCA_964414435.1 uncultured Ignavibacteriales bacterium
CTTCCTGAAGTTCGCTCAAAAAGGCGCGCACGTCGGTCACATTTTCGAGTTGCTCCGTCTCCGAAGCGTTCAGCCATTCGGTCAGCTTACGCTGACGCTCCTGCAGGATCTCGCGGAAATGTTCGTGTTCGGCATATCCCATACAGATTTCTCCATTTAACACAGCAGCAGCGAGGGCACACAGTACTACGCAACCATCAGTCGGGGAGTTTCACCCCTTCAGCCGCCTGGGCATCACATATTGGCCGTCGCCGCGACCAATCCCGACTACTTTCCGCCCGACCTCGCTTCCTTCACCGCCCGGTCAAGAACCGGGTCCGCTCCCTCATACAAATCGTCGCGGCTGACCGCCACGGCGATATCCGGCGCAATTCCCACCCCCTCGAACCGCGATCCGTCCGGCATCCGCTCATCTTTTGCCCCGATGCCAATTGATCCAAGCTTACCGAACTGGAAATTGTACGGCTGACCGGTGGAACCCATCGTCGTCTCGCCTATCAGCAGTCCCCGGCCGGTGTCCTTGAACGGCATCGCAAAATCCTCGGCGGCCGATCCGGTGGCGCGATCCACCAGCACGATCACCCGCCCCTGATAGGCGTTCGTATCGGGCTGCTCCCAGCCACTCCACCAGCTCAGACTCATCCGACGGAACTGGTCGAACCAGCTGTTGCCCTGCTCCGCGTACAGGCGATAGAGCGCGATCGACAGCGGCGTCGCCTCGGTCCACCACCGGTACGGCCGGTCGAATATCGCGTTCATGAAATCGACCGGCGTATTGCCGCCGCCGTTGCCGCGCTCGTCGATAATCATGCAGTCCGCAACCCTGAAACTGTCGAGCAGATCCAACGCGCTTTCCTGAAACCTGGACTGCCCCCAGGAGGGAACCTTCATGTATGCAATCTTCGATTCATCAAGCCACCGACCCGTGGTCTGCATCGTCGTCGTGTCCTCCGGGATCGCCTTCCGGTCGACCGCAAGATGTGTGACCTTACCCTTTCGTCCCCGGATCGCAAGGCTGTACGACTCCCCCAACCACGGCGACAGCAACCAGTTGCCAAATGACTGTCGCCGGGCATAATCACTGGAGCCCGCGACCAGATACGATAGTTCCTGATACAACTCCTCGGATGCGTGACCGTCGATACTGTCCACGATGTCCCCCGCGGCAAGATCGGGGATCCGCGACGAGGTCACCACCCAGACACTGTCCGCGTACAGATACCGCCACTCGAACCCAAGGGGTAACTCACTCCTGTATTCGGCGAAGTCGGTGTACCAGCAGTGGGTGTTGTGAAACAGCGCAATGTACTCCCGCATCAGGAACATAAACTCCTTGCGGCTCTGCGGCGCCACCGCCCGGGTCAGGAAGGCTTCGTAAACCGAATCGATCTGCGCCGGTGTGTACGCGGCTGTCTCCCAGTGCGCAAAATAGAGCGTCGCCGCCTGGTACGTCTTGGACAGGATCCACACCCGGTCGCGCACCGACAGCGTATCGTCCTGCGCCCGGCCCGCCCCGGCCAATATCAACAGACCGGCAACGACAACGAAGATGCGCAAGCACTTCATGAGGACCTCCTCCCCTGCAGCTTTGATCTGATATTGACTCTGAGAATATGTGCAATCAAGCGCGACAGCAGCATCGCGTCAAGTCCTGATTTCCCCCCGCCGCTACACCCGCTTTGCTGTCATGGATCTACGCCGGCGATACCGAGGCTCATTCAACCGGTGCCGCCACCAACACCTCCGAGGGCACCCCGAACTTCACGACAACCTCGCGATACAGCACCGTCCACTCATTCGACGAAAAAAGCGGCGACAGCCCAATCGGACGGCAGCCGCCGACAAGCGACGCCCGCAGGCGAAAAACCGCCGACCAGACCGATGATACCAGCCGCGAAAGAATCGTCGTTCCCGTCGTCAGACTCACCAGACACAGTCTGCCGCCCGGACGGAGCACCCGCCGCGACTCGGCCAGCACCCGGCGCATGTCGT
This sequence comes from uncultured Ignavibacteriales bacterium, assembly GCA_964414435.1. GTDB lineage: Bacteria > Zixibacteria > MSB-5A5 > GN15 > FEB-12 > JAGNLV01. The sequence continues at coordinate 2,380 of CAYPYM010000432.1, forward strand.
TTTCGGTGAGGAGATCGAAAACGTAGGTGGAGATCACCCGATCGATGGAATGATCCACAAGCGGCAATGCGATCGTATCACTTGAAAGCAGTACGTGTGCCCGTTGCTCGAACGGCTTCAGGCGCTCGCGGGCGATCCGCACCATCGTGGAACTGAGATCGCAACCGGTGTACGTCGCCGCTTCGGGCAGACGGTGCGTCAGCAGATCCGCGGCGAGACGGCCGGTACCGCACCCGAACTCGAAGATGTCGGCGGCCTTCTCGAGTTCGGCGTGGTCCATCAGGGTGTCAACCGGCGCATCCTCGTAAAACGCCTGCGTGTCCTGCCTGGCGCCGAACCAGTCGTAGTACTTCTTGACCCGGCCGCGCGATAAGACCACGGTCTGCCGCCTTTCTTCCCCTTACCCCCGTCTTCCCAGCACCGCCCCGAACCGCCCCTCGGTACGTTTCGCTTCGGGCGTCGTCACCGCTACATTAGAATAGAACAAATCATGGCGGCAGGCGGTGCACACCGCGGTATCAGAAAGATGCTCGGCACCCACCCCGCAGCCGATCACCTGCCGCGCAATCATACCGGGCAAATCGAAATGCGTAAGGTCATCGAACATATCAGGCTCGCTCGTGCGCGCAAGTACCCCGGCGCCGATCTCCCGCCAGAGCCCCGAGCGGGTCAGATCGTAGTGGCAGGCTCGCACCGACGGATAAATTACCACCTCGAGATCGGCCGGATCAACCGCCAGTTCATCGCGCATGAGATACACCATCACTCGCGCCAGTCCGTTGACCGCGCCGACCAGCCCGATATGCGCCGCCCCGCACGATCCCGTGGCCGGGTCGAAGAAGCTCACCGGGGCGCAGTCGGCCGTGATAACAAGCGCGTAGACATCCGGCACATCCCAGACAATGCCGTCGATCCCCGCTGTCATCTCGTCGTTGGTGACGATCGGCTCCACCGCCTCGTGACCGGCGCGGATGACCGTCCCATCGCGCGGCAGCGTCCCCATACCGTTCAGCCGCGACAGAAAACGGTCGTCGCGAAGCACCGCCACATTCGAACTGTGCGTCAACTTAGGCGCGAACAGCCGTTCCGGCGAAATCCGCAGATACAGGTCCACGTCGAGTGTGTTATGGTGGGTCGTGAACGGCCGCGCGGCCGCGCCGCCGTAGATCGGCTGAAGGACCGGCGTCTCGACCTCGACGAAGCCGC
>CAYPYM010000433.1:0-3579 GCA_964414435.1 uncultured Ignavibacteriales bacterium
CCGCGTCGCGGCGCCGCCGAGCGCGGCGAGCGTCTGTACCTCCTGCTGGGTCGCCGGCAGGTCGCCGTTGTCGGCTACAAAGACATCAATCTGATTCGAATTCGCGGTCACGTCGCCGGCTCGCAGATGGTGCCGGAGGCTGGGCGTGAGGACAAAATGATGGCGATCACTGAGGAGGCCGCCATCGACCAGCAGCGCCTGCCACGGCAGGTTGGACAGGGCACCGTCGGGAATGACGATGACACGACGGTGCGCCTGCGCTATTTCAAGCGGCTTCCAGAGGTAGCCGCCGATTTTTTCGAAAAGGTATTGTTCGTCGCGGTAATCTGATTCGGCGTTATGGCGAAGAATCTCGCTCTCTATATAGAATCGCCAGCGACGCAAAAATGTTTCCATGTTTCGGCGCCCGTCGGGCCAGCGCACCACGCGGGTTGCGCCCTTCTCGTGGACAAACGCGACCAAATCGGCGTCGGCCAGATGAAACTGAATCAGCGGATATTCCGCCGAGGTCTGCCGAAATCCCTCTATTATCCGGCCGAGTCGATCAGGCGATCCCGATTCCGCCGATGTCTCAAGTTCAGCCAGCTCACGGCGGATCCGACGCTGCAGGTCCCGGACAGTCGATTGCTGGCGGGCCGGTGTGAGTCCGCGTTCACCCGAGGGCGACGCAATCTGCGAGGCCAGTGCGGCGACTCGCCGGGCGAGATCGGCTAGTGATTGCTCGACCCGTTGCCGGCCCGGATCGGCGAACCGGTCGCTCGAAAGCGGCGTCCAGATTCCGGTTGTCTTGTAGCGTTCGGCCCAGGCCGCGGCCAGCGCCGGGTTGGATCCGGTCTCAGATTGGATCAGCCGGGCGTGCGGGCTGGCGATGTTGCGGCCGAACCCGGAGCGAAGTTCCACCGGCGGAAGCTGGGCGCGAACGGAATCGAGGCGGTTGGCAGCCCGCTCCCAGTGTTGGAGCGCCCGCGAAGTATGGCCGCGCTCGGCCGCCCGATCGCCCAGCGCCGTCTGCCACTGGGCGTAGAGGTGCGGGACAGCCCGCACCGCACCGTTGCGGTTGAGGCGGCGGCGGGCCTCTTGGTGATTGGGCACCGCTGCAAGACTGTAGAGGTCGCAGGTCGCCTCCCAGAGCGGCAGTTGTGCTTTCTGAAAAAGTCGCCGTGCCGACGTGAGGTTCTTCCGAACCAGTGCCGGCGTGTCGGCCAGCCGAGCCGCCTGCAAAGAAAGAGCGGCGGTGAATCCGGCGTTCTTCTCGGTGGCAAACCCCTGGCGGCTGCGTTTGAGCGCGCGCCGGGCGAGCGCGGGACGGTTCAGGGCGGCTGCGGCGTGCGACTGAAAAAGCGCCGCCTTGGCCGCCTCGTATTTGAGACCAAGACCTCGGAATCGGCGTTCGGCCCGTCGGGCGGCATCGATCGTGTCGGTCAACAGATTAAGTCCGAGATACACCTCCGCCCGGTCCAGCTCGCAGAGCGCTTCACCGCGTCTTTGCCCGCTCTTTCGATACATCTCCTCGCAAGCCGCGAGATCGATCAGGGCGTGGTGGAAATCGCCGCGCAACATCGCCAGCCAGGCCAGCCCATAGCGGGCATCGTTGGCGTCAATCTCGTGGCCGTGGCGCAGATACAGCGCTTCCGACTCCCGGTACAACCGCTCGGCGTCATCGAGTTCGAAAAGCTGGGTGAGAGTGTTGGCGCGATTATAGTAGCAGCGGGCGACCGCGACTTCATTGCCGCGTCCGAAAAAGTAGTCGGCAGCCTGAGCGTACAATTGTTCGGCCTCGCGATGGCGATCCTGCCGATGCAGCACGTTGGCGTAATTTACCCGGGTCATGGCGATATCGGCCTCGGACCCGAGCGCTTCGAATGTCTTCAGCGCGAGTCGGGCACGGCGGAACGATTCCGACGGACGGCCGAGATACATGTAAACATCGGTGAGGGCACGGTCGATTTTGCCCCGGACGGATTGATCGTTGCGCGCCATGCGCCGAGCCGCAAGATACTGCTGCTTCGCCTCGGCGTAGCGGTTGTTCATGTGGTAGAGCCGGGCGAGAACACGAGCCGCGGTCAGCGGCAGCGGCGCCGGGGAACCGTCGGCGCGTCGAGCAAACCGCTCGGCCCGCTTGAGTCCGGCTGGCAGTGACCGCGCCGCCTCGGCCGAAACCCAGCGGTCGCAGGCGACGGCCAGCTGAGCGGGGTCAATCCCGTTAACGCGTCCCGAACTGAGAAATTTCGTGACGGCATGATCAGTATTTATGCTTTGCGGGTCCATGTCAGTTTAGGAAGCTTGACCTGCTCACCGGCGTCGTTGAAGAGTGCAAGGGTCTGGGGCGCGCGCGGTGAATGCCATTCAAAAAAGCCCTGGTCGTTAGCGACGATCTCTTTCCGTCCTACTTTCAAGGTCCAGCCGCGTGATTCACTGCCGTCGGAGATGCGGGCGGTGAAGAACCAGCCTTCCGGCTCTTTCTCGCCGCGGATATCGAGCACGACCGGGCCGATTTCGTAGCGAAGCCGGCGGTCTTCGGTGGCGGTGGCGCCGCGTACGCCGGCCGCGGCCGGTTGGGCCCAGGAATCAAACAGCAGTTTCGGCATCAGGTCGGCGAGCCGGCGGCGCGCTTTCGCGGACGGTATCGCCGCGGCTTTGGCGATGAGCGCATCGGGGGCGTCGATCAGCCGGTCGCGACCGGCCACCGGATATTGCATCAGCAGTTCGACAAAAGCCCGGTCTTCGGCCGAAAGGCCAGCCAGCGCCTGCCGGTCGAGAGATCCATCTCGTGCAGCCTCAATGAGTTCGGCTCGTCGTGAGCGTTTGGACATGAGTTCAATCCTCCGGGTTCGGTTCCGTTGTCTGCTGTATATGAGGAACGCAGGGTTCGTTTCGTACAGTTGAGGCGAAAATTCAGTCGGACAAAATCTTCCGAAGACGTTCGAGACAGCGCTGCCGGATCGGACCAAGAGAATTGGGGGCGATTTCGAGCTTTTCGGCGATCTGCTCATACGACCAGTCCTCCGGCGCCAGGAACAGCAGTTCGATCAGACGGCGGCAGCGGCTGTCGAGCTGGGTCATCCCATTTTCCAAATGTGCCTGGCGCTCAAGCAGTTCCAGTTCCTCGTCGGGGAGTGCGGACGGGTCGATATGGCGGTCGTCATCGGGAAGATCGCTCTGCCGGAGATTCCGCCGGTACACCCGAATCGCCTCGCGGCGGGCCGTGGTCGCCAGCCACCCCGCTACCCGCTCGGGATCTTTGATCCGCTTGCGGTGCTCGTACAACGCCACCCACGATTGCTGGAAGCAATCGGCGGCGTCGGCCATGCTCAGGCCGACCCGAAGGGCGATCGTATACACGAGGGCCTGATAGCGGTTGACCAGTTCTTTCCACGCGCGGGCGTCGCCGGCCTGTTTCATCGTTTCGGCCATCGCCTCGGCGAGCTTACGCGTGTTGCCGAATTTGGAGAAGTACACGATAAGAGTTTTCATGGTCTGTCCCCTCGCAAGGGCACGTTCCATCACGTGCCGGGACTACTTAATGCTCGTGGTCTCGGGGTAATGGGCCAAGAGATCGAGCAGCATGTCCGGAATCTG
>CAYPYM010000434.1:0-3568 GCA_964414435.1 uncultured Ignavibacteriales bacterium
GGAGGACCTTAAGAGATGTTCGAGGAGATCAACAGGCTCTACCTGACGTTCGGCCGCAGCACCGAATCGGAACGGTAGAAAAACTGGGGTAGGGATCCGATGGAGGCGGCCGGAATGTTCCGGCCGCTTTTGTCGTAGCAGAGCTTGTCGTATTGAGAGCAGGGGATGTGGGCCCTCACGGTTTGCCCGGCCGCGAACCTGATTCCAACTCGAGCAGTTTGCGCTTTCGCGCCGGCGACCAGCGGTAGCCGCCGACCCCGCCGGCTTTCGGCACCACTCGGTGACACGGCACGACGAGCGCCACCGGGTTTGACGCACACGCCCGGGCCACCGCCCGCGCCGATGTCGGTCGGCCGATCGCTTCGGCGACCTCGGCGTAATTGCAGGTGCGACCGGGCGGGATCGTGCGCAGATGATCCCACACCCGGCGCTGAAAGGCGGTCGCGCGGACATCGTACGGCAGCACCGGCCACGGCCGTTTCTCGGCCAGATAGTCAACGAGGGCCTGGGCCCACGCGTTCAGTTCGTCGGTGTACTCCATAATCTCCGCTTCGCGGAACTGGTCACGGAGGTTTTTCTTCAGCGATGTCTTGCTGTCGCCGAGTTGCACGGAGCAGACACCCTTCTCGGTCGTCGCCACGAGCAGATGACCGAGCGGGCAGCGGACGATCGTATACCAGATCCGCAGGCCGCGCCCGCCGCGACGATAGGTGGCGGGAGTCATGCCGAGATATCGATTCGAAAATTCGTAGACGCGGCTGGTCGAACCGTAGCCGGCGTCGTACAGCGCACCGAGGATGTCGTCGCCGCTCTGCAGCGCCCCGCGGAGACGCTTCTGCCGCACCGCATCGGCGAATTGCCGCGGCGAGATGCCGAGCGCTTCGGTGAACAGCCGCTGAAAATGCGCCGCGCTCAGCCCGACCTTGAGGGAGATACTCGCCAGGGTCGGTGTCTGCTCGGCTCCGATGATATATTCGCAGGCTTTCTTGAGCGTATCCACAGTGCACGGGTCAAACGCGGTCGATGAGTGGCACCGCTTGCACGGGCGGAACCCGGCGGCGACCGCTTCGTCGGGTGTGTCGAAAAACACGACGTTCTCGCGGTTGGGGCGGCGGCTCGCACACGACGGCCTGCAGAAGACGCCGGTCGTCTTGACCGCATACACAAATGAGCCGTCGAACGCGGCGTCATTGCCGATCACCGCTTTCCAGAGCGTGTCCTCGGCCAGGGGCAGAGTCTTTCCCATCATACTATCCTCGATTCCTTATAACGAATGTAGCGAATCCCGGTTCATCTGGCAAACCCGCATCTGCGGGGTTACCGTCGACAGGGGCAAGATACCGATACCGCCGCATCGGTCTATCCGATTCGTGCGCTACCAATTCCTCTCCGGTTGCCGTCAATCGATAGTGGACAGAAAAAGTCCAGAAAATTCTTGACAGCTTTGGGCTTGTGCTTATATAGAGATACAGGACGTCTGGCAGGTCGAACGACGCTCTTTTCGACCGGAGCGGGGTGCCCACGCGACTCCGCGAGACCTCACGGCAGCCGTCTCCATCCGCCCCGACACACCCGGGTAAATCTCCGACGTCGCCCCAGCCTCAGCCGCCCAACACAATACCAATGCCTACCCTTTCCTTTGTCCGGGCTGAAAGGAAGTCTTATCATGCGTCGCCTCGCGCTTTTGACCGCGGCATTTGTGACGATGTCTGCCGCGTTGGCCCATGCCCAGGATCCTGATTCACTTTGGAGCGGCCGTTTCACCATACCGGGTGTCGACGGCACGGTTCGATGTTTTCAGCAACTGAACGGTAACCTTCTCATCGGCGGCAGCTTCCCCACGCTCGGCAACCAGACCGTGGCCGCCCGTCGAATTGCACTCTGGGATAATGACCGATCCGTGATGAGCACGACCAAGTACGGCCCGATAGGTCCTTCCGACGAGGTGCGCGCCTTCCAACACCACAGCGGCGGCGAAATCGTCGCGGGCTCTTTCGGCTTCACCCGCGATGGCAAGACGTTTGACAATATCGCCGTCTACCAGGGCGACTCCAGCTGGACTACCCTGACCGGCGACAGCACCGACGGTTTCGACGGTCCCATCAACGCGTTGCTGATATTCGACGGCAAGCTGTATATCGGTGGCGAGTTCACCCACGTCGGCGATCTCGTCGCCGATGGCTTTGTCATCTACGATTTCGCCGGACATTTCAGCGTACCGCCGCAACAACTCACCGGATGGTCATCGAACAATGCCCAGGTCAACGCCCTCACTGCTGTCTACGTCGGCGGCTATCCGCGCATGTATGTCGGCGGCTATTTCTCCAAGGCCGGACCATACTCCGCCTGGGACTTCGCCTACCTCGACATCTATTCGCAGCAATGGGCGGCACCGGTGAGCGGCAACGTGACCGGTCGCGTATATTCGATGCACCTGTCGCACGGCAGCGGGGGAGTCAATCAGGAACTCGTGGTCGGCGGAAGTTTCACTGCGGTGGGGGCGATGACGGCGCACAATCTCGCGGCCTATGACATCGGCGCCGAACTCTGGGACACCCTCGGGGGTGGCGCCAACGGCACCGTCTACACGATTTACCAGCCGACGACCGCTCTCAGCGACGAGATATACGTCGGGGGAGAATTCGACAGCGCCGGCCATGTTTCGACCGGACCGCTCGCCGACTGGAATTTCACCGATCGGCGGTGGACAGGCTTCGGCGTGCCGATTTACGGCTACGTGCAGGCCATCGGCGACCCGTACATCTACGGCGGCGATGTCCCGATCGGCGGTTCGTTCACCTTCGCCGGCGACAGCTCGCTGGTCAGAAACGTCTGCCTGCTGCACCTCGGCGACTCCCCCGGGGATACCACGTGCAGTGCTCTTGGCGCGGGGTTGTTCACCAACGGATCGTCGTTCGAGGGAGCCTACGATGTCGCCGTCGACTCGACCGGTGACATCTACGCCTGCGGCAACTTCCGCTATGCCGGCGGCGTGCAGGTCAACTATATCGCCCGCTGGGACGGCGAACGATGGCATGCTCTCGGCCACGGTCTCGACTGGACCGCGGATGAAATCGAACTGCAGGGCGATACCGTCTACGTAGCCGGCTCCTTCGATTCCGCCTCGGGGGTCGCGGCGCAGCGAATCGCCATGTGGGATGGCGCCTCGTGGCATCCGCTCGGTTCCGGTCTCGGCACGCTCGGATCGGTGCAGGCCATGACGCTCGATACGCTTGGAAACCTCTACGTCGGCGGATCGTTCACCGCGGCCGGCGGGCTGACAGTGAGCGGTTTCGCCGAGTGGGACGGCTCCCAGTGGCTGCAACCGGGCGGGGTCGGGCCCTATCACTCCAGCGCCACGCCGTACGTGTTTGACATCGCGGTCGACAGCATGACCAACGACGTCTACGTCTGCGGGGAGTTCGAGGGTATCGGCAGTACGCCGTCGCCCGGGGTCGCGATGTGGGACGGCGGCGCGTGGAATTCGATGGGCGGCTCGCTGCTCATTTCGGGCGGGCAGCCGCGGGCGATCACGATCGATCCGGCCGGACAGATCGTCGTCGCCGGC
>CAYPYM010000435.1:0-3568 GCA_964414435.1 uncultured Ignavibacteriales bacterium
GAAAAGACAAAGACCGCCCTCGCCCGCCTGCTACTGATCGAACCCGACTGTCTCCTTCTCGATGAGCCGACCAATCACCTTGAAATCGAGGCTCTCGAATGGCTCGAGACCTATCTTGCGGGGGCGACAATTCCGTTTGTGGTCATCAGCCATGACCGTCGTTTCCTTGACAACTGCACCAACGAGATATGGGAACTGGCCGACCACCGGCTCACCGTGCACACCGGCAACTACTCCGACTACCGCGAACGGAAGGATCAGGCGTTCCGGCGCCAGCAGGAATCGTATCAGCAGACCAACCGAACCGTCCGGCGGCTTCGGGAGGCGGCTTCAGCACGGCGGCAGCGGGCGGAGAAATCGGAATCGTTCAAGGAGAAGAGATCCGTCTCGAAGAAAGGCGGCATTCAGAAGCGGGACGCCGGTTCGGCCCGCGGCGGGGCCTCGTCCAGCGGTCAAATGAAGTCGGCCAAGTCGGTCGAGAAGCGTATCGACCGGCTGATCAGTTCAGAGAAAGCCAGGCGGCCGTTTGTGGAGAAGGAGCGAAAGATCGATCTGGGGGAACGGTCGCTGGACAATCCAATCGTCCTGACGATATCGGGGCTGGCAAAGTCGTTCGAGGCAATTACCGTCCTGGAGGGACTTGACCTCTCTCTGGGCAACGGCACCAAGCTGGGTGTGATCGGTCGCAACGGATCGGGCAAAACGACCCTTCTCAGGATCATCGCCGGAATGATGGAGCCAACCGGGGGCGAGTACCGGTGGGCGCCAAGAGCAAAACTCGGCTACTACTCACAGGAGCACGAGACGCTCGACCCGGGCCGGACCATTCTCGACGAGGTTCTCGATGGCAACATCGCCGATCAGGCGCTCGCCCGGACGATTCTGGGACGCTTGCAGATCCGCCGAGACAAGGTCTTCCAGACGATCGGAAGCCTGAGTCTGGGGGAACGGAGCAAGACGGCGCTGGCGCGGATTCTCTTCTCCGACGCCAACGTATTCATTTTCGATGAGCCGACCAATCACATGGAACTGCAGGCGCGGGAGGCGTTTGAGGATGCCCTCGAAGAATTCGCCGGCACCGTAATCCTCGTCTCCCATGATCGCTATCTGCTGAGCCGGGTGGTTACCGAGATCCTCGACCTCGACACCGGCACACATTTCCCCGGCGGCTACGACGACTACGTCGCCGGCCAAGAGGCCGAACCGCTGTAGTCTCGGCCCGCGGTCAGTGCTGCGGGGTGGGCTGCTTCGTCTTGCAGGTGGAGATACCGAGAATCTGATAGGGCGGGCAATAACCGACCAGCGCCGTCACCAGCGGAATAAGACCCAGCAGTCCCCAGTATGATTTCGGACCCCAGAAGATCAGCGAGAGCACGAACAGCCCGATTATGATCCGTATCGTCCGGTCGACAGCTCCGATATTGCGTTTCATACCGAACAGGCCTCCTTTCCAATCGTCCATCAGATAGAACGTGGAATCGGCCGGTTTGGTTCGATTCGCACCAGCGGTTAGTTGACCAATCCAGGATTCTTGATATATTGTAAGAACAACAAAGCCCGATTGATCTATTTTCACAACCACCTTCTCGTCAGGGGGAGTATGAAACGTGCACCGCTCCTCGGGAGCCTTGCCGTCGCAGCGTTCGCGAGCCTTGTCATCGGATGTTTCAGGTCCGAGGGTCCTCTCGAATGGAAAGACACCACGCCGCCGAGCAAAGTCATCAATCTCACGGTCGTGGAAGCGGCCGGCGATTCGGTCGTCCTGACCTGGTCGGCGCCCGGCAATGACAGCGACAGCGGCCGGGCTTCCCGCTATGACCTGCGCTACGCGCCCCAAGTCGACTCGACCTTTCAGTGGTCATCAGCCCACCAGGCCAATGGGCTAACGCAACCGTCGCCGGCGGGGACGATCGAGCGGGTGGCGGTTCACGGTCTTAATGCGGGCGTGCAGTACCGTTTTGCCCTCAAAACTCTGGATGGAGCCGGGAATTCGTCGGAGTTATCCAACATCGTCGACGAGTATTACGTTGCGATTATTCCGGACTCGGTCCTGGCCGAGTGCCTGCGCACCGCAACCCATCAAGCGGCCTTCCCGGTCTCGGTGCAGGCGTTGGCTGCCCTTGATGCGGTGAGCTGCCTGGCCTACAGCGTTCGGGATCTGCGAGGGTTGGAACACTGTACACAGATTCAAAGCCTTGAAATCGCCTATTGTCAATGCTCGGATATCCATCCGGTGGCGCCGTTGACCAATCTGACTACTCTGGTCCTGCTCCATTCCACCATTCAGGACATCACGCCGGTCGGCGGCCTCACCCGGCTCGAGCGGCTGATGATCAAGATGGGCGAGGTAAAGGACATCTCACCCGTCAAGTCGCTGACCGCTTTGCAGAGACTCGACCTCGCCCAGAATCAGATCACCGACCTCACGCCGGTGACGAAACTGACTTCGCTGATCGGATTGGGGCTGGGCCGCAATCAAATCACCGACATCTCGCCCGTGGCGGGCCTCACGCAACTGGTAGAGATCGACGTGAGCTATAATCCGGTCGGGGATATCTCGGTGCTGGCCGGCCTGCCGTGGCTGCGAACCGTTGGTGCGAGTGATTGTGGCCTTGCCGACATCACACCGCTGACCGCACTATCAGCTCTGAACAACGTAGGATTGCTTCACAACAACCTCACCGACCTGGGGCCGTTGGTTGAGAATCCCGCCTTTGCCAATGGAGCGTGGCTGAATATCCTGTCCAACCCACTCTCTGAGGAGGCGCTGAACGTTCAGATCCCGGCCCTCCAGGCTCGCGGAGTGAACGTGACATATTAGTCGTTATGATAAAGCAAAACACACTCGAGCAAGTACTGACCGAACCTCAGAACCACCTTTCTTCGCAGGAGAGATTATGAAACGCGCACCGCTCCTCGGAAGCCTCGTCGTTGCAGTGTTTGCAGGCCTACTCATTGGATGTTTCCGGAATGACGGCCCGCTCGAATGGAAAGACACGGTACCACCGGGGAAGGTCATCAATCTCACGGTGGTGGAGGCGGCCGGCGACTCCGTCGTGCTAACCTGGTCAGCGCCGGGCAACGATGGCGATTCGGGAGCGGTATCGGGCTACGAACTCCGGTACGCTCCGCAAATCGACTCCGCGTTCGAGTGGGACGGATCCGAGGCCGTCCGGTTCGGCGCGTCGGTTCATCGACCCGGAGCAATTGAGCACACCACCGTGCATGGGCTGGATTCCACGACTACCTACCGATTTGCGATTCGCGCCTATGACGAGGCAGGCAATGAGTCGGAGATGTCCAATATCGTGGACGAGTACTTCGTCGTAGTCATCCCGGACCCGTATCTCGCCGAAGAGCTGCGAATCCTGGCGTATCACGACAGCCTGCCGTTGCACATCTCAGATCTCCTGATAGTCTATGTTTTTCGCAACGAATCAGACTCGATCACCGATCTGCGCGGACTGGAGCAGTGTGTAAACCTGCGTTCCCTCTATCTAACCCGGTGCGATGTGTCGAGTATCGAGCCGGTCGCCAACCTCAAGCGAATGCTTGGGATCTATCTGAC
>CAYPYM010000436.1:0-3557 GCA_964414435.1 uncultured Ignavibacteriales bacterium
ACGGTCCGGGGCCGGATTTCCTCTACGCGGCGCAGGTCGTGATCGACTCGATGAGCAACCACACCGCGAGCTGGGCCACCGCCTACCGCGATTTCACGCTCTGGAACTGGTTCACCGGAAAACGTGCCGCCCAGGCACCGCCCGCCTATAGCTGGCCGCAGGAAGAGCGCGACACTTTCCCGGCTTTCCCCGATTCGATGATCGACATCGTGCAGACCTATCCGATCACGCGGCTCGGCTCGGGCAATCGGTTCAATCCGCTGCACAACGGTTCGGCCTATATCAAATTCAACGACCTGTATCTCGTGACCTATGACACCGGCTATTTCAACTGTACCGACTACTACGATTCGACCTGTGTCGACTCCACCCAGGTCTTCAATCCGACTCTCGGGTATGATTTCCTGCACGTGGACTCGACCTATCATGATACGAGCTACTGGAACTGCGGCATCTACTCCGATTCGGTCTGCGGCGATTCCATCCGGGTGACCAAGGCCGACGCCTGGGACTTCATCCATGTGCGCAAGCGCGCGGTCGGCTACGACACCACCTACTGGCAGTGCACCGGCCTGGTCGACAGCCGCTGCGTTGATTCCGTGGCGGTGTCCGACACCACGCTCGGCTACGATTTCAGGTATATCGACAGCATTCTCAATCTATCGGTTGGCCTGGGCCTAAACCAGTCGGTGCCGCAACTGATCGAACCGTGGGGGGTGACATTCATCTTCCAGGCCGATTCCATGCCCGATGTGGTCGATGTCGTCCGGGGAACCCTGCCCGACAAGTACGTTTCAGCGCTCGGCTTCCCCAATCCATACCAGTACCGCTCCGTGACCATGGCGTTGTCGCCGGCGACCTATTCGGGTTCGCGCGACTATTTCAAGCCGTTCCCGTACAAAGTCCTCATGGATGTCAGCTACAACGTCGAGGTGGATATCGACGCTTCGCAGTTCTACAATCTCCGCAGCGCCGTGCTGTCGCCGTATCCCAACCCGGCGGTGACATCGCAGATGGGCGGAGAGCCAGTGACCTTCCGATTCCAGGTGGAAACCGACTCCGCCGGTGTGCCGATCTACGATCCGGCCAACGGCTACACGCCATACATGGTTGTCGATATCTACACGATCGCGGGTGAACGCGTCCGCACGATTGGCGACACACCCGACCCCGGCGAGGGTCGCGGCTATTACGAACTGACGTGGGATATGCGCAACGGGCGGGGGAAGAACGTCGCCTCGGGCGCCTACATCGTCTACGCCCGGCTGTACAACAATTCCGATAAAGACATCTTGCTGGCCGAGGAGCACACCAAAGTAGCCGTAATTCGAAAATGAGCCGGACGCTCCCGGTTGTACGCATCGCGCTCTTCGCGGCGCTCGTCTATGTCCTCTCCTGGGGGACCTCGTACCTGCCGAACGTCAATTTCATTTTCTTCATCGTGTTTTCGTCCGGATTCCTCTGGGGGATCGGTTCCGGCATGCTGGTCGGGGCGGTCGGTATGGGGCTGTGGACGCTGCTCAACCCCTACGGCCCGGCGGCGCTGCCGGTGATGATCGCACAGGTGATCGGCGCCGCGGGAAGCGGTCTGGTCGGCGGGCTCTTCCGCCGAGGGAACTGGCACCTCAAGGGGCCGCGCGCCCGGGCCACCGCGCTGGTGCTCGCCGCGACCGCCTGCACGGTTGTGTTCTACCTGCCGGTCAACACGGTCGATGCCTGGGTCTTTGGACCGTTCGTCGCGCGTTTCATCGGCGGGCTGATCTGGGCGCTGATTTCACTCGCAGCCAACGTCGCCATTTTCCCGTTGCTTTTCGGCGCCACCCGCTATTTATATGACAGAGGATGGGCTTTTCAGTGACATTCCGGGTCGTGATAACACTCCTGCTCCTGGCGGCCGTCGCCGCGGCTCAGCCGTCCCCGGACACCACCCGCACGGTTTCTCCGGCCGACAGTGCCTTTGTCCCCGATTCAACCGATACCGGCCTCAATATTCCCGGCGCCGATACGCTTTCGGCCGCCGAACGGGCAAGGCTCAAGTTCGAGCAGCGCTACAAGGAACATCAGCAGGTCGTTCAGGAAGAACGCCCGCCGCGCTTTTCGTTCTACGATTCGCTGGTCACCTACTTCACCAGTCCGCGAATCAATCTCCGCCGTGATGTCGACATGGCCTACTATCACGACGACGGTGGCTATTTCCGCCTGGATCCGTCGTACTTCGTCCTGACCGATCAGGTCACTCCGATGCGGACCACCGTGCAGCCGTTCGGCCTGTCGGGCAACCGGCTGGACTTTGAGCTGTACGGTCACACGTTCGAGAATTTCGAGCAGATTCCGCAGCCGGATGGTCTGGCTGACATGAACGCGCTGCCCTCGGCGCTCGACCACGACATCTTTATCCTGCCCGGCCCGACCGGCCAGCTTTTCGGCGGCACCGGCGCGATCGCCACGCTGGTCACCCGGCCGATTCGCCCCGATTCGTACGAGGCCCGCAGTGCGCTGATTGCCGATCAGGGCGGCTTTGGTTATGCCTTCGTTCGGGGGCGGATGTCCAAGAAGTTCGTCAACGGTCGCTCGCTCGATGCGTCGATCGGGTACCGCAACGCCGACGGTTCGGCTGTGGGGCGCGGGTCCGACCAGTACCACTACTACGGCGACTTCTACTTCCCGCTGCGCTCGACGACCGGAGTTCACGTTTGGGGGCGCCTGTACAACCAGTCCGGGCCGATAGCAATTCGCCCCGACCTGTTCGTCTCGCCGGTCCTGCGCAACAATTTCGACCGACAGCTTCAGGCGTCGTTTACCAGGGAAAACAAGTCGCACACCGTGTGGTCGGAATTCGGCTACAGTTACCTTCGCCAGGGATCATACCTCAGCAGCGCTCCCCGCTACAACGGCCGCTATAACCGAACCGGACACGGCGGGTTCGCCCGCATGAATTTCAAGAGCGACCGGCACCTGATAGCGCTCGATCTCGGCGGCGACTATCTCGAATACGACAATCAGATGAAGACGATTAAGCGGGCTGCTTCGAGCGCCACGTTCCGCCTGATCGATATCAATGACGGCTGGCGTTATGGTCTCGCCGCCGGGGCCGATATGGTCGAATCGTTCGGGGTCCAGCCGCGCGGTGAGCTGACCCTCTTTCGCGATAACCGCTCCGTGTTCGTGATGGCCTCGGTGGGCTATTCGAAACGCGCTCCTACTCTGAACGAATTGCATCTCCCGCCGCATGTCACCGGTCTCTACGGCGGCACGGGGGATTACATGGACTCCGGCAATCCCGACCTCAAATCGGAACAGCAGATTGTCGGTTCGCTCACGTTCCAGCTCGGCCCGGAGTCGACCAATCTCGGCCTGAGTGCGACCGGGGGGAAGATTATCGACGGGATCGACTGGACGGCCGAGCAGGGTCCGACCGCGCTCTCGTTCCGGCCGATCAACGGCGACGTGACATTTGCTACCGCGACGGTCCAGCCGCGCCTGAAGATCGCCGACTTCCTGACCTTCCTCGGCGGGGCGTCGTATCACCATCTCGATTACGATTCGTTTGCGACCAG
>CAYPYM010000437.1:0-3546 GCA_964414435.1 uncultured Ignavibacteriales bacterium
GCATTTCCTGCATCGCCTCCGGACGAAGTTCGGATACGAAAAGCTCGGTATCAGCAGTGAGGCGCTCGACCTCCTCTCGAACTACGCCTGGCCGGGGAATATCCGGCAGCTCGAACACGAGCTGGAACGGGCGGCCGTGCTCAGCGATCCGAGCGGTCTGATCCAGCCGTCGCATCTCACCCCGGATGTCGTCGCCTCATCGACCGGAGTGAGCGCCGAGCCGGGGACGCTGCGGGAGGCGGTGGAACGTCTGGAAATGGAGATGATCCGGCGCACGCTCGATGACACCGACGGCAATATCATGCGCAGCTCTCAGATTCTCGGGCTGACGCGGAAAGGGCTGAAGGACAAGATCGCGCGCTACGGCCTTCGCGCCACCGACGCGTAATAAGCCTTCGCAGTCACGGTGTCACTCATCATCCGAATGACAGTCCTTACATTTTAGGGGGGAGACAATCAGGTGCCGGTCAATTCGCTGAAGCCGGCATTGTCGTGCAGTGAGTCCCAGAGCGGATCAAGCTCGAGATACCGGGACGATACGAAGCCGGGGATCGACAGGAGCAGCCGGAGCTGCGCGACAGCATCATCGGGCTGCCCGCACACCACCAGCACCTCAGCCAGATTCAGCAGAAGAAAGGGAGCGTCAAATGCTTCCCGTGTGGCAGGGAGGAGGCTCACCGCCTTCTGCCCGAGATCGATTGCCCGGGCCGTATCGCCGAGGCCGGCACAGGCGAGACTCATCTGGCTGAGGAATCTCGGATCGTCGGGACGCTCGGCCAGTTTGGTCGCGACGATCATGCGGGCACTATCGGCGCAGGCGTGCTCTTCGGCGGTCTGCTTCAGGAGGCGGTACATCTGGGCGCGGTGCAGATAGTAGGCGACGCTGTCGGCGCCCGGGTTGGCTTCGTTCAGAAGCGCCCGGTAGTCGCGGTGGATAACACGAGCCAGTTGCCAGTAGTAGGGTGACCGCGTGAGGTCGGTGAGACGTTTGGCGGAGGCAAGCACGGTGGCCGCCGAAGCCGTATCACCGTCGCGCAGGACGTACAACCAGGCTTTGTAGACATACGGGAGATCCCAGTCGGGTGCCAGCCTGACAGCCTGGTCGACATAGCGGAACGAGCCCTTGAAATCGCGCATCATGCCATAGGTGAGGGCGACGTCAAACGCCTTGAGATACGACCGGGGATCGAGCTTAAGGGCGTGCTGGAAATTCTCGACCGATTCCTTCAACCGCCCCTGTCGACGCTGCACCGCCGCGATTGCGTTGTAGAGGTCGGCGCTGCTCGGCCGAAGGCGCAGGCCGGTCTTGAATTCGGCCAGGGCTCGATCGTAGTCGAGTTCACAGTGATAGTAATAGTAGCCGAGCGCCTGATGTCCCTCGGACAAATCGGGCTGAAGAGCCAGCGCGGTTCGCGCCGCGATCTCGGCCTGACGACATCGTGCTCCGGCCCGGTCATAGTATTCCCAGTACATGCTCGCGTGACCGCGCGACAGCATCGCCCAGGCCAGCGCGAAGTTCGAATCGAGCGCCACCGCCTGCTCGTACATCGTCACGGCAATGCCGATGTCATCGACGGACCAGCCGCGGTTGAAATACTCGTTGCCGCGAAGATAGTAATCCCAGGCCGCCAGATTTTCAGTCGGCGGTGCCCGCAGTTCCTTCTCCTGCTGCCCGGTCATGACCACTTTCAATGCCTGACTGACCTGATGCGCGATATCGGACTGGATTTCAAAGATATGATCGAGTACCCGCTCATATTCCTCTTTCCACAGGTATGTGTCGTCGTCGACCGGCACCAGCGACGGGCTGACCGTGACCAGGTCGGTGTCGCCGTGGTGTTCCCATCGAACCGTGCCCATCAGCAGGTAGTCGACGCCCAGTTGCTGGCCGATCTCGGCCGGTGTCAGGTCGGTACTTTTGTAGCGCACGGTGCTCTGTCTCGATATCACCCGGATATCTTTGAGGCGCGACAGATTCGTCGCGATGGCGTCGGTTACCCCGTCGGCAAAGTACCCCTGCTCGGCCGTGCCGAGATTCTCGAACGGGAGCACGGCGAGGCGGCGGGTTCGATGTTCGGTATACGAAGACCAGGAGTAGTACGCTATAATCGCGACGATAATGGCCGCCAGCACTCCGAGATACGGTCCGCGCATGGCCAGCGGCATACGGCCTCCGGCCGGTTCCCGGTCGGTCGCGGCGGAGGGGAGGAGGCTGCGCAGTCGACGGCCAATGACCGCGGCCGACTCCGGTCGTCGGGCGGGGTCTTTGGCGAGCAGATCGGTAATCAGCGCGATCAGGCCGTTCGAGAGATCGGTGCCGACCGATTCCACTGGTGGAGGATCGTCGTTAACGATCGCATACTGCACCGCTGCTTCGTAATCGGCGGCGAACGGCCGGTGACCGGCGAGCAGTTCGTACAGCACGATACCGAGCGAGAAGAAATCGGTGCGACGATCGACGGTGCCGTCCAGAATCTGTTCCGGCGACATATAGCCGACCGTTCCCGGTGTGGCGGCTTCGCCCACCGGCACGGCCCGGCCGCGCACCGCGGCGAGGCCGAAATCACTCAACTTGATGTGATCATGGGAGTCGATGAGAATGTTGGACGGTTTGATGTCGCGGTGAATGATGCCGGCCTCGTGAGCCGCCTGAAGCCCATCGGCGATCTGCAACCCGATCAGGACAACTTCCTCGGCCGTAACAGTCCGTTCCTTCATCCACCGGCGCAGCGTTCCGCCGTCAACCCGTTCCATCGCGAAAAACAGCCGATCACCGCTGTCGGCGACCTCGTAGATGTGAACGATATGCGCATGATTGAGCCGTGCCGCCGCCTGGGCTTCGTGCCGGAACTGACGGCGACAGTCCTCGTCGCGGCAGAGGTGTGTCGGAAGCACTTTGAGCGCGACCACCCGCTGCAGGTCGAGGTCCTCCGCGGCGTACACCTCGCCCATGCCGCCGGCGCCGATCGTTTCGAGGATGCGGTAGTGCGTCAGCCGATCTCCGGCGTTGAGCGGAGCGTGTGATTCAGGATCGCTGTGGTACGAATCGCCGGAGAACATGGTACGTGCTCCCGAATAAGAGAGGGGCGCAAGCTCCGCTGCATTCGCCGTCCGGGACGGTGTCAGAGTTTCGTCGTGGAGAAATGCACGGTCCGGCGGCAGCGGAGTCGAGAACGCCCGATGCCGTGACCGTCATAATATACCGCAACGGTTGATTCCCTCGCAACCGCAAAAGCGACCGGCCGGAGCGTACCCGACCGGCCGAAACGAGTCTGTTTCGATCAGATATCGCGCTGAAGCAGGACCGGCGAACCGAACGTTTCGATCACCGTCTTCAGGAACGATACGATCTTATCAACCGGCACCTGGCCGTCCTCGACCGTAACGTGATAGGTCAGGGTCAGCTCCCGTTTGTCCGGATCGTAGGCGTGTTCGAAATCAAAGCCGTAGAGCGCCTCCTTCAGGTGCGCCGGCTCGGGGACCTGAGGAGCACCGTACCCCTCGGGTACTTCGAACTTGAGCACGTTGCGGTACTCGCCGCAGAGA
>CAYPYM010000438.1:0-3523 GCA_964414435.1 uncultured Ignavibacteriales bacterium
TCAACACCCTCACCCACGATACCGACCCGCTGCTCGCCGAGACGTACAATACGCTCAAGGCACTGGCCGTCAAGAACGGCCATCCGAAACTCGGCTACGGCTACCGCTTCTGGTTCTGGAATCTCGCCGCCACCCGGGTGCTCGACAATCTCGTGAAGCAGGGCGTCCTCACTCGCAGCGGTAACGGGGAGTATCAGTTCACCGGCATAACGACGGGGTAACGATGAACTCAGCACGTATTGGCGCGGTGCTCGCGCTTTCGATCGGTCTGATCGCCGCCGGCTGCGGCAAGGAAAAGCCGCCGGCGCGGAATCAGATCCCGATCATCAAGGAATCGATCTACAAGCTTCAACAGGCGGTGAAAGAACGAAACCAGCCCGCGCTCGACTCGCTCCTCTCGTCGAAGATCATCGATAATGGCCAGAGCGGCGACTCCCTGATGAATTTCTGCTTTGGTCCCGAACGAGACTTCGCCTTCGACCGCTTCGGCGACTGCGAAATCGTCTACACCTCCAAGCACGCGCTCGCCCGGTGCTACGTGATGGACACCACCTCATCGCACGAGCGGCCGATCCGGTTTACGTTCGTACACGAGGAAGTCGGCCGGAAAAAGGACCGCAAGAGCCTGTGGCTCCTGTCGCAGTTTGACCAGAAAGACCTGACGACCGGATCCGAAGACACGACCGCAACGCCCGACACCGTCCCGCAATAAGCGCGGGACGAAGGACACGAAAGGGGAGAGGCGCCGGTGTTTCGACATCTTCGTCTGATTGTCGTTTTCGCGTTTGTCTCGCTCGCGTCGGCAGCCGCGCAGGCGCCGCCTCGCGCCGACACGTCCCACCCGTATCTTCTGCTTTACGCATTCAACGCCGAGGGCGCCGCAGTGGAATCGCAGATGACGGTCGACTCGACCGTCACGATTCTCGGCCGCCCCGTCGTCTACGGCCGTCTCGCCGACCATCCGGTCGCGCTCGCCGAGTCGGGGGTCGGCATGACCAACGCCGCCATGACCACGCAGCGCCTGATCGACCGCTGCTCCCCGCGCGCCGTTCTGTTCACCGGTATCGCCGGCGCGATCGACAGCTCGGTCATGATCGGGGACATCGTCGTGTGCAGCACCTGGGTGACGCATGACTTCGGGTATATCGGCGCCGACGGCTTCGCACCCGGACCGGTCAAGATCTACCAACCCGGAATCGATAGTATCGCCCCCATCACAACCCTCACCGTCGACCGCGCCCTGTTCGCCACGGCCCGACGTGAGGCCGAATCGACGATAGACTTCGACAAGATCGGTGACCGCACCCCGCGCCTCCATGTCGGCGGCGCCGGTGCTTCCGGGAACAGCTTCATCGACAGCAAGGAGAAGCGCCTCTGGTTGAGCGATACGTTCGATGCGATGGTGGTGGATATGGAATCGGCCGCGGTGGTGCAGGTGTGCTCGGTCAACGATGTGCCCGTGATTGTCTTTCGTTCGGCGTCCGATCTGGCCGGCGGTTCCGGGTCCGACACCGCCCATGACCAGCTCAGCCAGTTCTTCAAGGTCGCGGCCGAGAATTCGGCCCGCGTCTTGATTCACTTCCTCGGATATCTCCCCCGCTGATTTTCGCTCAGAGCGCCCCTTCCAACTTCAGCAGCGCCTCCTTCATCGGCAGTCCGCCCCCGTAACCGCCCAGCCCGCTCGTCGCCACCACCCGGTGACAGGGGATAATGATCGGGACCGCGTTGTGGGCGTTGGCCGTGCCGACCGCCCGGAACGCTTTTGGGCTGCCCACCCGCGCGGCGATCTCACTGTACGTCCGCGTCTCGCCGTAGGGAATCCGCGCCACCTCGGCCAGCACCCGCTGGCTGAATTCGGTGCCGGTGACGTCGAGCGGAACGGTGAAACCGGTCCGCTGCCCGGCCAGATACGCCCTGATCTCCGCCTCAGCCTGTTCCAGTACCGCCCCGCCCGGTTCCACTATGGCGTCGGGAAATCTCTTCTTCACCGCGGTCACAAACTCATCTTCGCTCGCTCCCGGCAGCAAGAGCAGGGCGAGCCCCTTCTCGGTGGCGGCGGCGTGGAACGTCCCCAGCGATGTGTCGAACGAGTCGACGTAGATAACGTTCATTTCGAATCCTCCGATCCCGGTTTGATGGTTTCGATCAAATCAACTATGCCCAGGATCGATTCTACGAAATAGTCGGGGTGGGCCGACATCACTTTTTCGCGCTCTTCAAACGGCGACGCGACCGCGATAGCAGTCATCGGCACCGCCTTCGCCCCAAGAATATCATTGGTCGTGTCGCCCACGACAACCGTCCTGGAGGGATCCGCCCCCATCCGCTCCAGGGTGAGTCGGAATATCTCCGGGTCGGGCTTCTCTTTGCGGACCTCGTTGCCGCCGGCAAACGACGCGAAATATCCCCGCCAGCCGAGCTTGTCGAGAATCCCCTCGATATTGCGCCGGATTTTCGTCGTGGCAATCGCCATCCGGTACCCCCGTCGCTGCAGCTCCTTCAACGTGTCCTCGGCCTCCGGCAGGGCGACCGTGGCGCCGACCACGAGATCATTCGCCTTCTCCTGAAAATAGCCGTGCAGGACATCCGGCGGCACCTTGGAAAAATGCGGAAACATGATCTCGAGCGAATACCCGATAAACGACCTGATCTCGTGCGGCTCCGGCAGCGGATCGCCGGCCCTGGTCAGAGCGTAGTTCACCGCCGCCACGACTCCGTCGGAGGAATCGATCAGGGTGCCGTCGAGATCGAAGATGACATTCTCGATTCGATTCAAAAGAGCGGCTCCACTTTGCCGATCAACCCCTCGAGTTGAACATCGTACACCTTCTCGACCGCCCCGAGATGAATCGTGGCGATCATGACCGAGTAGTCGCCCGTGAGCGTGGGGGACAGGTCACCGGTCAGCGGGATCGGTGTTGTCGACGGTTGGATCTGCGGCTGCTGATCGGCCACCACCACGCCGCCGACCATCGCAACCTCCTCACCCGGCAGCCCGAGCACCAGCCCGCATCGCTTGATCCCGCGATCGTCCTCGAAACGCACCACCGCGAAGCGGTTTGGGAGACTGTGGAATATCGGCTTG
Organism: uncultured Ignavibacteriales bacterium; assembly: GCA_964414435.1. Lineage (GTDB taxonomy): Bacteria > Zixibacteria > MSB-5A5 > GN15 > FEB-12 > JAGNLV01. Next base: position 3,086 of record CAYPYM010000438.1, read on the forward strand.
TCGACCAGGATCGTGTGGAGCATATAGGCGAGACTGCTCGCTTTGAGAAGGTCGCCCTTCTGGTACATCGGGGTGAGATCATTGTTGTTCAGCACGAAGACGTCCGGAGCGTTCTGCCAGCCGAAATTGACCGGGGCGAGGGGAGAGAAAACCTCGTAGAGGATACCGATCGCAAAGAAAATCGCCATCCGACGGTTCGAGTGGCGCATCTTCCGCGCCCGGGCCGCCACCGTGCGGTGAAGGTCGAAAAACGAAAAGACGTAAAAAACTGCCGGCAGGCCGTAGACAATCAGCTTCGCGACCAGCGGTATATGTATAAAGAGGGACAGGACAAACAGCGCCGCCGCCATAAGCGTGACGAGAAAAACAAAGATGCCGAAGAGGTACTCACGGAAATACATGTGACCCAGCCCGGGGACCAGCAGGTGCAGGAGAAAG
>CAYPYM010000439.1:0-1881 GCA_964414435.1 uncultured Ignavibacteriales bacterium
GGTTTCCAGGACGAGGTCTTCTTGTTCGAACGGGTAAACGCCGCGATAGAGACACCGGTCCCGACCGCATAAAAAAAGACGGGACTGGTGAGTCCCGTCTCGATAGAATCGCACTCCGTGCGGATATCTTACATCGGTCCCCAGATCTTGAGGGTGACCCGACGGTTTTTCGAGGCCGCGTTCATTTCGTCGGACATCGCCACCGGCTTGTCCTTGCCGTACGAAACCTCGAACATGCGGTACATCGACACGCCGCAGCGTTCGGAGAGGAACCGCTTGGCGGATTCGGCCCGCATCCGGCCCAGCATATAGTTGTATTTGCTCGAACCGGTCTTGTCGGTGTGGCCGCCAATTTCGATTACGGCGCCGGGGTTCTGTTCCAGTTTCTCACAGGCGTCCATGAGAATGCCCTCGGCGGCCGACGTGATGTCGTAGGAGTCGAAGTCGAAATTGATGACGCCGTCCCAGATCTGCTGGTAGTTTTCAAAGCCGGCGGCTTTGTTCAGCGCCATGTCGGTTTTCTTGGACAGTTCCTGGCTGAGCGCCTGAAGTTTCTGAAGCTGATCCTGGTTGGCTGTGACATCGTTCTGCAGGGCGCTGACTTTGTCGTTCATCTTGGCTTCCGAGTCGGCGATCGACTGATTCACGTAGTCCTTTTTCACTCCGCAGCCGGACGCCAACAGCAGCGCCAACCCCAGAATTCCAACCATAAGCGTCTTCATACACGCTTCCTTTCGCAAGAGTTACCGTTAGTTAAACGTCTACCTTTCAAGTCATAATGTCCATCATAATGACCTGAAAATGGCTCCCGCGCAAGCAAAAAATGGGGAATGTTTTTCCCACCGATTGTTACTGCTTTATACCACCGGCGGTTATTCCCGATACAATTTGTTTCTGCAAAAATATGAACAGGAGGAGGATCGGCAGGACCGCCACGGTCGATCCGGCCATCAGGTGCTGCCAGTCAATCGCCTGCTGTCCCTGATAATGGGCCAGTCCGACCGGCAGGGTGCGGAGTGATTCGCTGGAGGTAAGTATGAACGGAAAAAGGAAGGAATTCCAGTTGGTGAAAAAGGCCTGAATCGCAAGCACGGCCAGCGCCGGCTTGCACAGCGGCATGACAACGGTCCAGAGGATTCGCATCTCGCCGGCGCCGTCGATCCGCGCCGCCTCTTCCATCGACTGCGGGATCGTCTCGAGATACTGCTTGATCAGGAAGATCCCGATCGGGTAGACCAGCCAGGGGAGGATGAGGGCCCAGTAGGTGTCGTAGAGGCGGGCCTTGAGCATCAGCACATACAGCGGCACGATCAGGATGTGGGCGGGAATCATCAGCACGATCACGATTGAGCCGAAGAGAATCTTCGTGGGCAGCGACGGCCGTCGTGCGAGGACGTAGGCCACCATGAAACAAAAGATCACGTTGGCGATGGTAACTACAGTGGCGACAAAGGCGGAATTGAACAGATACCGCCCGATATTGCCGGTCGCAAACAGATCGGCAAAATTGCTGAGCGTGAAATTCGGCGTGAACAACTCGGCGAGCATAATCGAGGTCCCCGGCGTCATCACCGCCACCCGGAACATCCACACCAGCGGGAAAAGCATAATCGCCAGGACGACCGTCAGTACAAGGTATCGAACCGAGGTGCGGAGGGTCTTCACCATAGCGGCTGCCTCCGTCGCAACAGGACAAACTGCAGGATCGAGAAGAGCCCGATGATGATAAACAGGAGGTACGCCGCGGCCGAGGCGTACCCGAACTTGAAGGCGGTGGTCAGGCCCGTTTCATATATGAAATAGACCATTGAGGCGGTGTCGAATTTCCCCTTGGTCATCACGAAAATCTCGACAAAGACCTGGAACGACTTGATCGAGTTG
>CAYPYM010000439.1:1891-3516 GCA_964414435.1 uncultured Ignavibacteriales bacterium
TGATCACAAGGATGAACAGCGCGACCGGTCTTAGCAGCGGGACGGTGATCGACCAGAACTGGCGGATCGCGCCCGCGCCCTGAATGCGGGCGGCTTCGTAGAGTTCGTCCGGGATCGATTTCAGCCCGGCCAGGAAGATGAGCATATAGTAGCCGACCGACATCCAGATATCCATCCCCATAATCGAATACAGCGCCGTGCCGTTGTTGTACAGGAAACCGCGTTCGGGTGGGGTGAAGCCGACCATCTCGGCCAGCATGGCGATATAGCCGCCGCGCTGAAGCAGGTTGGTGAAAATCAGGGCAATCACGACCATGGCGGTGATCGAGGGGAGAAAATAGCCGGCGCGGAAGAGGCCCCGTCCGCGGAACTGACGGTTAACGAGCAGCGCCATGAAGAGTGCGACCACCGTCGTCACCGGCACGGTGCCGACCACGAAGATCATCGTGTTTTTGACCGCGGCGAGGAAATCGCGGTCGTGCAGCAGAGCGAAGTAGTTGGACCACCCAACCCAGCTGTATTCGCGGGCAAGGAGGCGATAGTCGGTGAAGCCCATCACCAGGGAATAGACGAGAGGGAAGAGCCAGAAGGCCAGAAAACTGAGCAGCCAGGGAAGCAGAAGCAAGAGCGCCGTGAGGCGGGAGCGCTTCATCGCAGCCCTTTCAGTTCCTCTATCGCATCGCGGGCGTCAAGCAGCGAGTTGCCCGGCGTCTCGCCGTTGAACAAAGCGTTTTCGACCGCGCGCTCGATGATGTCCTCCATGAAGACCCAATCGGGATCGACCGGTGGATGCTTGGCGGTTCGCAGCGCGGCAACAAACGTCTGCCGATAGATATTATCCTTGAAGAACGGATCGTCCTGAGCGGTCACGCTCGACGGATTCGACGACAGGTTGGCTTTGCAGAATCGAATCTGGTTTTCGGGCGAGGTGATGAACCGGATCAGCTTCATGGCCGCATCCTTGTTCTCGGAGCGCTCGCTCATCGCCAGGAATTCGCCGCCCATGAAGGACGGGCAGGGGAACTTCGGGCCCGGGATAAGGGTCGCCATCAGGTTAATCTCGCGGTTCTCGAGCTGGATCCGTTTCAGGAGCCAGTCGCCGGAAATGATATAGGCGATTTTACCGTCGAGGAAGGCATCCTCGATACCGCGCTGATTGTCGACGTAGCCGCTCGAGTCGCTCAGTTCCTTATAGTAGGTGAGTGACTTCACACCGGCCATCGACGCGACCAGGCAGTAGCGGCCGTCGGGGGACATGATCCGTCCACCGGCTCCCCAGAAGAACGGCAGGTACTTTTTGTAGAGCCGGTGCTTTTCGGCCGTGTTCGAACCGAAGCCGTAGTAACCCTTTTCGAGGCGCTTGACCTTGATCGCCGAGGTCAGCAGTTGATCGGCGTTGATCGGAACGAACGTCGAGTCGTAACCGGCCTGCATGATGAGGTCACGGTTGCCGAACAGGACACGGGTACCGAGTATCCACGGAAACGCATATATCTTGCCCTTCCAGTCGGACATGGTCCAGCCCTGAAACTGAGCGGAATCGTCGGCGACGAGACCCGACATATCGGCGATCTGGCCCTCGGCGGCGAACTGGGCGATCCAGTCCGATCCCAGCTCGACCACAT
>CAYPYM010000440.1:0-3497 GCA_964414435.1 uncultured Ignavibacteriales bacterium
TCACTCGTGACCGCGTCGGCGGCATAAAACGTAACCGAATACACCCCGGAATCGGCGAAGGTCGGTGTCCAGTCGAACGTCCCCGTCCCGTCGCCGGCCGGCGTAAACGTCGCACTGCCGGGCAGCGCGGACGTGCTCAGCACCGGCGTGGTCGCGTCGGCATCGGTGGCCGAGACGATGAAATTGAGGTTTACGTTTTCGTCAACTGTCCGACTGCCTATTGGCGCCAAAACCGGCGGCGCAGTTTGCGCCCCGGCGATGGCAGCCAGAAGAAAGATCAGCGTGAAACTCAGGCTGTATGTTCTTAACACTTGACAGTGTCCTCCCAGATCTATTTCAACAGGAGCATCTTTTTCGTGTCGGTCTGGTTCCCCGTCGTGAGGCGGTAGAAGTAGATGCCGGTGGCGACCTTACCGCCGCCGCTGTTGGTGGCATCCCACTCAACCGTGTAGTTCCCCGAGGTCATATCCCGATCAACCAGGTTGACCACCCGCTGCCCGAGCACGTTGAACACATCGAGCGATACGTGCTGGCTCGAGCCGTACAGCGTAAACTCGATCGTCGTGGTCGGGTTGAACGGATTCGGGTAGTTCTGATAGAGCTTGAACGTGCTCGGGAGCACCGGTCCATAGCCTTCCACCTGGACCCAGTGCGATTCCGCCGTCGACAGCTTGATACTGTCGAGACTGAGCTGGTTCTTGTTGCCGTGTTCGATATCACCCTGCGCGATTATCGGAATGTCGACCAGGTCGGCCGCCCCCGAACGAATCAACTGGGCGGTGTTGCGCGGGTTGCTGAAATGCATGAGCACCTTCATGTGCCCGACCCCGTCGTTTTTGTACGTCATCGTCAGCCCGTCGGCCGCCGCGGTCGGCGCCGGCTGGCCGAGCGAAACCGTTCTCGGATCGTAGGTGAAATCGAGCTGCACGCCGGCGATATCGGTCGGCAGCTCGGTGCGTACCTTCATGACATCCGAGGTCCCGCTGAACATATCGCCGTAATCGAGCGATACGGTTGCAAGCTGATCGGTGATTTCGCGCTGGCTCGGAGCCGGCTGGACCGGGATGCCGTAAATCATATTGATAACACCTACGAGGTCATACACATCGATCGTGCCGTCGAGCACCAGATCGGCGACATCCGCCTGACGGTCGAGCAACGTCACGTTGCCCAGAATCGTCGCCACGATACTCACGGCATCCGCTACGTTCACCAGCTGGTCGAGGTTGACGTCGCCGTAACGGTCGACCTGCACGGCGGCCGAGTCGGTCACCAGCGGCAGCGACGGATACATCGGATCGGGGTTGTTCGACTCCCAGCCGCTGTCGAGATAAATCGGATAGGTACCCCACGGAGCGCTGGAATCGATCGTCATCGCCACATACAGTATAGTCGTGTTGTTCGTTGTATCGGTCTGAAGCTCTTCATTGTTCATACCCAGCGACACGATCCGAATCCGGCCCGGCGTTCCGCCGATATCGTCGTAGACCACCCAGTCCTGGGTCCGAGGCGTCGTGATGATCGAATCAACCGTGAAATAGTGGTAATCATAGGTCATGTCGAACTGAACACCGTAGACCGTCTGGGCCGTGACCATGTCGATCGGGAAAAGGAACGAGCTTTTCCCCGGGACACCGCCCGACGGTGGCCCGCCAATCTTCGATTTCGAGTACAGGATATCGAACTTGATCCCCTCAACCGTGATCGTCACCGTAACCAGTTGCGAGGTCGCCCCTTTGCTGTCGACCGCCTGGAACGAGACGGCAAACGTCCCCTCCTGGGTCGTGTTCGGAGTGAAACTGAACTGGCCCGACGCCGATCCGGTCCCGGTCACCGAGCCGCCGACCCCGAACGTCGCGTTGGCCGGCATGTTGAGCGCCGAGAGGGTGAGGAAGTCGTTGTCGGCATCGGTGGCCGTCACCTGGAACGTGACATTCCCGCCCTGAGAGATCGTATAGGCATTGGGGACAATCGATTGCACCACCGGCGGATTACCCACCACGACACTGCCGACCTGCACCGTAACCGACTGGGTCGAGTAGTTGTTGCCGTTCGAATTCCAGGCTTCGATCGTGTAGGTAGTTGTGCTCGAGGGGTTCACCGACGTACTGCCCACCAACGACTGGGCGGCCCCGTTGAGCTTGACCGAATCGGCGTTGGTGACACTCCACGAAAGCGTCGATGATCCGCCTGCGCTGATACTCGTCGGGTTTGCCGTGAAGGTTATAATCGGTGGATTGGTCGCGTTGGAATCGACCGTGATGTGCCCCTTCACCGTGGTAAATGCATACGTGTGCAGACCGTCGAGGTCCGAGTACTGCGAATACTGACACGAAAATGCGAGCGGTGGTTGCCGCGTGCTGTCAATGAGATCATGATAATACCAGTTGATCTCGCCCAGGCTGTCCTGCTTGGCTGTCGGCTTGATATAGAACGGTATCTTGATAAACTCACCGCGCCCAATCGAAGCCGACTTCACCGGATTCGCCAGAAAGTCCTTCTGCGTCACCGAGATCTTGATCCTCAAATGGCGCGTGGCGTGAACGGTGTCGGTATAGATTACCTCCGGATAGGCCAGGAAGTTAAATGAGTCGGGCTTCAGAAGATAGGAACCCGGATTAACAGTGTACAACGGCTCTCCGGTCGTATCGATAGCGTCCACAAGGGGGAGGAAGTACGTAGTGTCCACATCGAGGTAAAGCAAGAACGGGGACATGTCATGCGCCACGGTACCGATAATCGAAACATCGACCGTGTCGCCCGGCTTACCCGAAATCGTCTGCACCACGACACTGTCGGGCTGGATGATCAGATAACCGTTGTTGTCCTTCAATATCCGATTACAGGTCGGATACGTGGTCTGAGCCTGAGTTTTTCCGGTCGGCCAGAACGCAGCTACCAGGGCCAACGCTATCAACAACTTCACATATCTCATCAAGAACCTCCGGACGTATCTCAAACAAACATCTTTTTCGCGGTTATGACTGACAGCGGGGGCCCCTCTACCTGCAACCCTGCGCCAGATCGGCTTATCCTCGCAGCATCGGATATACCGATACCGAACCGGCCGGTACGAGCCGCCGCCGGGCCGAAATCGAGTCTTCCGAATTGCGCTAAGCCAATATACAACAACATATCAAATCGTACCACAAAATCATCTATTATAATGTAGAAACGCACACTTCATACCAGTTCCTTACCGAGCAAAGACCGGACCAACCGGACCGGATACTCGTCTGTCAGGACACTCGCTCCGTGAGGTCACCGGAATTGCCCGGCGCGGCCGGCCGGGATTTCCGGAATTCCGTTTAAAATTTGTAACCGTAAAGACTTACAGGTTCTCTTCGGCGATCTTTTCGGTTCTTGAGCTACGGTTCTATCGAACCCCCTGTAGTTATCCGGTCGTGGTAATTGGTGAGGTGAGAATCTTTCGGATCCAAGGCGGTTGTATTCTCGTGCAACAGCGCAAAATCCTGCATATTTTTTCCCCGGTCTCG
>CAYPYM010000441.1:0-3494 GCA_964414435.1 uncultured Ignavibacteriales bacterium
CTACAATCTCGCCATCTTCGAACATCTGGCGGCGGAATTCATGCTGGACGCCCGGATGGAGCCGATGCAGAAGGCTTTTGCCGAGAGCCTGATGGACCTCCCGCCGGGCCCGATGGCATTCTGCGGGCGCAAGATGCTCCGCAACTACCTCCGGTCGACGTACGACACGAGTTTCTCCGACTGGCGCCTGCCGTCCAGCTTCCCCCCGGGCATCTGGATCTCGGGTCCCTACGAAAACGGCTCCCTGGTGAGCGCCGTCCGATCTCTGCCGCAGGAAACCCAGCCGCTCGACACCACCGTCGTCCTGAACGGCCTCGACGGCGTTCGCGTACCGTGGATCTTTCTCGAACACGGGCCCTACGGCGAATTCACTCCCGGCGCGGTGATGGAAGACGGCGGATCGGGTGCGATCCAGATGCGTCTCCCCTTCCGTCTCGGATCCGCCCGCGACGTGATCGTTGTCCTCGGCGGCGAGTTCCACTACCGCCTCCGGATCGACGGCACGGAGGTCGCCGAAGATCCCCATCTTGGCAACGCCGTTATCCGTGACGCCCAGCGGATTCATCTCGATCCGGGCGACCATGAACTGACGCTCGCAGCCGGTTGGGGCGACCGCGTCGCGGACTTCTCGATCCAGCTCGTCGACACCGACTACAACCCGATCGAAGACCTCACCTGGATCAGATACGCCGCGCCCTCCGGCAGCAAGCCGGAGCCGGCGGTGCGGGTCAACCCGATTTTCGATCCGTTCGAGGCATATGTGAAGAAACACGGCGAGGCTCCCGATACCCGGTACTGGCGCGCCGTACTATACATGTACAACGCCCGCCTCTCCGATGCGATCACGATGCTCGAGGAGGGCGACCGAAACGGCGGTCTTACCGCGCTCGAGCGCTACCGCCTCTACAGCGTCCTCAACGCGAACGGCGAGGCCGAACAGGCCGCCCTTCAGTTGAGCCAGCTGCACGAGACAGCCATCTCGCCGGTGATTGATATGCTCTGGATGCATGCCTCCGGCGACGACTATGCGACAAACATCCGCAAAGCGGTACAGCTGTCCGAGAAATACCCGAACCGCCCGATCCTCGAGGGCATGGCGACGGCGGCCCCGTTTCTCGACGGTGACATGGGCGGCTTCCTGCAGAACGCCAAGGACTTCATGGACAAGTACCCCAACCAGATGTTTATGGCGGCGACGCTTCTCGGATTGTACCAGAGTGCGATAGAGGATCCCGACGCCGCCCTGGCCATCTTCCAGGATATGTGTCAGCGCAGTCAGCAACGGCGCCTCGAGTTCTCCGACGGTCCCGGCCTGTATGTGCAGGCGAGACAGTTCGACAAAGCCATCGCGCTGGCCCGCGAGGCGATGGAGTTGATGCCCGGTCACGACGGCGCCGTCCGCGAATTCGCGCGCGCGGCTAATTCGGCCGGTCAGCCCGAACTCGCTTTGCAGGTGCTCGACAGCCTGATCGCCCTCCACCCGACCAATATCGACCTGCTCTCTCTCGCCTACACCCTGTGCACCCGGACCGACCAGCACGAGCGGGCGCTCCATGTGCTCGAGGAAATCCACGCCCAGAAACCGACCGCCTGGATGCCGCTGATCAAGATCGACTCGCTGCACAACAACGCCCCCTACGACAGTATCTTCACAACAGTCGATGTCATGTCGCTGTGGGGCGATCCGCCACCCGAGGAACTCCTCAACGGCGAGGGCGAGTACACGCTCGTCGATCGCCGCCAGGTTATCATCTTCAATTCCGGTGCGGCCTACAGTGACATCCAGAAAGCGTTCGTGCTTCTCGATCGCAGCGCGGTCGAGGACTACCAGGAGATGAACATCGGTTTCTCGCCCCAGAGCGAGTCGGCCGATCTCCGCGTGGCGCGTCGCCTCCGCAAGGGTTATCCCCCGGTTGAAGGAAAGCACGAGGGGACTTCGGTCTATTTCCAGGACCTCCAGCCGGGCGACGCGATTGAGTTGCGCTACCGCATCTGGGAAGCGGGCTCCGGCGACCTGTGGCGCCACTACTGGGACGAATACCAGGCCCGGGCCGGCAAGTACCAGCAGATATGGGAATACTCGGTGTTGACCAACCGCGACGACTGCCACTTTGCCGCCAATGCCCTCGATGTTACCCCGGTGGTCGATACCCATTTCAACTACATCCGGACGACCTGGCGCGGCGAAAACAGCCCGGCGGTCGACTACAGTTCGTCCCTCCGGCCGCCGCACGACGACCTCATGGGCAAGATTTTCGTGAGCACCCTCTCGGACTGGCAGGAGCTGGGCGACTGGTATGCCGGGATCAGCGAAGCCGCTTTGAACGACAACCCCCGGGCGACCCAACTGGCCGACCGGCTCGTCGACGGCGCCGCCAACGACAATGAGAAACTGAAGCGCCTGTACGACTACGTCGTCTTCAACATCCCCTACCAGGTAATGGACTTCAACTACAGCGCCTCGGTGCCGCACCCCCCCGATGAGGTCCTTGTCAGCCTCTGGGGAGACTGCAAGGACAAAGGGCACCTGCTCATCGCCATGCTTCGTGAGGCCGGCGTCACCGCCTGGCCCACGCTCGTCATGACCCGGCCCAACGGCAGCAAACTGCCCATCCCGTTCATGGGATACGATCACCTGATCGTCGGGTGCATTATCGACGGCGACACGCTCTATGTCGACCCGACCGCCGAGGCCTGCCCGCCCGATCACTCGCTGGGACTCACCGTTTCCGGTCAGCCGTGCCTCAACGTCTTCCCCGACGGCAAGAGCTATCCCGGCCGTCTGCCAGGACTCACGGCCAACGATCTCTGGGAGGACTGGACCCTGACCCTGACGCCCTCGCCGGAGAACGGCGAGTACCGCTTCCAGATCTCGAGGCAGTTCGGCAACTATGCCGCCGGGAGCTGGCGGTATTCGTATCGCGACGATTCGATGGCGGAGATGAAAAAGACCAAGGAGTCGTACTATTCCGACGAATGGGGCACGCAGGTGGCGGTCGATTCGGTCTCGCGCGATTCGCTCGACTCGACCGCGCCGGTGTTCAACGACTTCTTCTCCGGGGTCATCAACCTGCCCACACAGCAGATCGGCAACACCGCGCTCATCCAGCTGCCGAAATGGTGCCCCTTCCGCAACAGCCTTCCGACCGATATCCTCGGCCAGGGAAGGCGCGACTATCCGGCCGATCTGCGGTATCTCTGCGGCGAGTACCGCTACGTGCTCAAGTTCGAAGTGCCCGACAGCGAAGCGGAGAAGACCTGCAAGGCCGTCCGCCGCAGACGGTCGAGGTTGGTCCGGCGGCGGAACAGCGACTTCAGGAACCGCCGGCTCAGGTACACCCGCCGATAGGCCCGTTGGAGAACGGCGTCCATCTGCTTCTTGGGCAACTGCCGCCGCATCGTCGGCGAGGTGAAATCGAAGCGGTCCCAGTCGCGCTCGAAGATGTCGCCGGCGGCCTTGGCCTGGTCGTACAGGTCCGAGCCGGGGATCGGCG
>CAYPYM010000442.1:0-3484 GCA_964414435.1 uncultured Ignavibacteriales bacterium
GTTGAAAAAGCAAAGAACTTCGGACCGGATGTCATTCTGCTCGATATCATGATGCCGGGTATGGACGGCTACGATATCTGCGAGGCACTCAAGAAAGACCCCCGGTTCATGAGCACGCCGATAATCTTCCTGACCGGCAAGGATCGCCAGGACGACATGGGCCGGTCGTTCAAGTCGGGCGGCGACATGTTCATCAAGAAACCGTTCTCCTGCGAGCGGCTTCTGGAAATCCTCAATATCGTCCTGCTCTCGACCGGGCGGCACTGACCGGCCCGGATCAATCCCCCGCCCTTTTCGGGCGGAAAAATGCTTGCTTTTTTTGTGCGGTGCACTATATTGCGGGTGAGGCGGTTATGCGTATTATTAAGCGATACAGCAACCGGCGCCTGTACGATACGGCGGCCTCGCGCACGCTCACGCACCGCGAACTCGCCGTCCTTATCCGCGAGGGCGAGCAACTCAGGGTCATCGACAACGCCACCGGGAACGACATCACGGTCGAAGTGCTCGGGCGCATCCTTATTACCGAGTCCGCCTCATGGAATGAGGGAACAAATCCGGCCGATCTGTTTTCACGTATAATAGCATTAGGAGGAGATAAAACGATGTCCATTCTCAAAAACACGGTGCTGGCGTCGATCGGCGCATTCGAGGTCTCCAAGGCCAAGGCCGAGCAGATCATCGACGAGCTGATCAAAAAGGGCGAGCTGAACAAGTCCGACCGCAAGAAAGCGGTCATGGAATTGCTCGACAAAGCCGAAAAGTCCACGGCCAAGGTCTACGACAAGGTCGCCGGCGAGGCCGGCAAGGCGCAGAAGGAAATCGCCAAATTCACCGACCAGATCAAGAAGTACCAACTGGTCAAGAAGGAAGACATCAAGAAGCTCGAGGGCAAGGTCGACAAGCTGACCAAGCTGGTCACCAAGCTCGAAAAGCAACTCGCCGAGAAGAACTCGAAGGCGTAACCGACTCGACTTGCCGCGCGGCAGCCGCGCGGGGCGCATCAGGAAAGACATCAGAAACGGGAGACCGGTTATCCGGCCTCCCGTTTTTCGCTGTACTCGAAGCTGTCGGGATGCTTATCCGACCGATGGCTCGTTGGCGGCAGCGTGCAACTCATCGATGAACATGTCCGAGTCCACGCCGTGCATCCGGCAGGCCATGTCGATCGACTCGTACGCCTGACCGGGACACTCGAAACAGCCGTCGCCGAAATACCGCTCGAAAATCTGCTTTGTCCTCGGATGCTGCTCCAGCACCGAACCGATCAGGGTCTCGCTGGAAAAGACAACGGCCGCGCGATTGTCTGTCACGGAGCCGCCCGCGCACGCTATCTCGGCTTTCACCGCCGCAATCAGGTTGTCGACATCAAGCCCGTGATTATTGGCCGCCATGCCGAGCGTGACTCCAACCTTACGTACCTTGTCGAGATGGCCCGGCACACCGAGCAGCTTGAGCCCCTGGTCAACCAGGACAGGCTGTACCGACGGTGTCCGGTCGATCAGAGCGGCGATCGATGACTCTTCATCGACCGTGATCTCCGGCTCGGCCGGCGAAGCGGCCGGGACCGTCACAGGTTGCGCGGCCGCCTTCTGTTTGGGGGTGAGGGTCACCCAGATATTGACTATGAACATGAACAGCGAAATGACCTGAACCGACGCCATCACGATGAACAGCACCTCGGCCCAGGAAGCGCCGGTCTCAATCTGAATACCCCGGAACAGGACCATCCCGATCAGGCTGATATTGCCCAGCCAGAAATGGATCGGGACCCAGCCGGGCCAGCGCAGGTCGGTGCCGTTGAAGCGGGGGAGGATGAAGTAGCCGATTCCGAACACGATCATCGCCATAAATCCGAGCAGGTTGAAATGTGAATGGGCAAACATCGCGAAATAGCCGAGATCGGTGACACCGTTGAGAATGCCGAACACGGCCGCGAGGCCAAGATAAGAGAGCGAGGCGAACACGAATCGCTTCATGTACTTGTCCATTATTTCCTCCACCCCCGGTGGGGGCTCTGTGGGGCGGGGCAGGTCATACCGCGCCGGTCATTGTTTTTCTGGAGGAAATATCGGAAACGGGGGATACCCCGGCCTTGATCTGGGTCAAGATTCGACGTTTTCACTTGCCGCCGAGCAGCTTCCGCAGTTCGTCTTCGCCGATAATCGGCACCTTGAGCTTCTCGGCCTTGTCCCGCTTTGAGCCGGGGTCCTCGCCGCAGAGCAGGTAGTCGGTATTCGACGATACCGAGCCGGTCACCTTGCCGCCGTTTTGCTCGATGAGCTTTTTGAAGTGCCCGCGCGGTTCGGAGAGCGTGCCGGTGATCACAAACGTCTTGCCGTCAAGCGGCCCGCCACCCCTGGCGGCGCGGTAGGGCGGGAACTGGACGCCGCCCTCGCGAAGGCGGGCGATCATTTGCCGGTTGCCGTCGTTGGCAAAAAACTCGGCGATCGATTGGGCCAGCACCGGCCCGATTCCCTCGATCTGCTCCAGTTCCTCGGCCTTTGCGGTCATGAGCGCGTCGATCGTCTCAAACCGTTCGGCCAGCACGCGGGCGGCCGCTTCGCCCACGCCGGCAATCCCGAAGGCGTTGATAATCCGCGGCAGTTCGGCGCTCCGCGAGCGGTCGATTGCCGCCAGCAGGTTCTCGGCCCTTCTGTCGGCCATCAGATCGAGCGGCAAGAGTTGCTCTTTGGTGAGAAAATAGAGATCGGCCGGCTCGGTGACCAGCTTGTTGGCGATCAACTGCCGGGCGAGCTTCTCACCGATACCCTCAATATCGAGACACCCCTTCGACGCGAAATGGAACAGCCGTCCTTCGACCTGGGCGGGACAGGCCGCGTTGGTGCAGCGGTAGGCCGCCTCGCCCTCGGTGCGGCTGATCGGCTGGCCGCACGACGGGCAGTCGCTGGGATATGAAATCGTCTTGGCGTTCTTCGGCCGCTTGTCTTCGACCACCGAGACCACATCGGGGATGACATCACCGGCCCGCTGGACCACGACCGTGTCGCCGATACGCACATCGAGCCGCACGATTTCGTCTTCGTTGTGCAGCGAGGCATTGGACACCGTCACCCCGCCGACCGGCACCGGTTGGAGCTTCGCCACCGGCGTGACTACACCGGTGCGGCCGACCGAAAACTCGACCCCCTCCAGAATCGTTTCCGCCTGTTCGGCGGCGAATTTCCACGCGATCGCCCAGCGCGGCGCGCGCGAAATCTGGCCCAGCTCCTCCTGCGCGGCGAAACTGTCGACCTTGACCACCATACCGTCGATATCAAAATCCAGATCGGGTCGCTCTTTCGTGAGCCGTTCGAATGATCTTGCCACCTGATCGGCACCCTTCACCACGTGCACCTGCTCGGCGGTGGTGAAGCCCTCGGTCGCAAGGAATTTCACCACCTTGCTCTGCGAATCGAGACCGTCGAGCGACAATTCCGAGATGCCGTATCCGAAAAAGATGAGCGGCCGCGACGCCGTGATT
>CAYPYM010000443.1:0-3482 GCA_964414435.1 uncultured Ignavibacteriales bacterium
TAGCTGCAGTCAATTCACCCGCTTTATACACCATAGGAAAAGGGATTCTTTTTACAATTCCGTCTGTACACGTAAAGGTAACCCGCCGGGACACCAAAAGTTCCCGGCGGGGGGACAAAAGCAAGCTACTTGATGTCGACCTGAGCGCCGACTTCTTCGAGCTTCTCCTTGGCCTTGGCGGCCTCATCTTTGGAGATGCCCTCTTTGACCTTCGCCGGAGCGCTTTCGACCAGGTCCTTGGCTTCCTTCAGGCCCAGGCTGGTCAGCTCGCGCACGACCTTGATCACCTGAATCTTCTTGTCGCCGGTCGCGGTGAGCACGACATCGAACTCGGTCTGTTCTTCCTCGGCCGCGGCGGCGGCGCCGCCGGCCATCATGCCCGGCATCATCGCCATCGGAGCAGCGGCGGTCACGCCGAACTTGTCCTGAATGGCTTTCGACAAGTCAGCCAGATCCATTGCGGTAAGCCCGGCAATCTTGTCAACAATTTCTTCAATCGCAGGATTAGACACGTCTGAACCTCATACGTTTGTTTAAATGCTTCGTTTTCGCTGTTCTCTATCTCAAGCGGCCGTGCGGGGCCGGAATCGCTCCGGGCCGGCAGCGCGCCGCAACTCTGCCATCTTCGCGCTTAGCCTTCTTCCTTGCGCTTCTCGGCGAGGGCATCGACCAGGCCGACCAGTTTCCGGAAGAATCCGTCGAGCGAGCCGACCAGTTCGGTCAGCGGCGCTTCGACTGCGGCTACGACCTGGGCCAGGAGCTGTTCGCGCGACGGCAGATCGGCGAAACGGGTCAGGTCGCCCGGCTCGTAGTGCTTTTTGTCGACGACAAACACTTTGATCCGGGGCAGTTCGCGTTCTTTGATCGAGTCGTTCAGGACCTTGGCGGCGGCCACCGGATCGTCTTTGACGAAGGCGACCGCGGTCGGACCGGAGAGGAATTCTTCGATTCCCTCGACCCCGGCCTCGCTGGCGGCCAGCTTCAGCAGGGTGTTTTTGGCGACCAGATAGTGCACGCCGTTCTTGCGCAGGTTGGCGCGCAGGGCGGTCACGTTGGCGACGTTAAGTCCCTGGTAATCGGTCACGAAAAAGGAGTCCGACTCCTCGAACATCTTCTTCATCTCCGCCACGGCGGTGATTTTTTCAGGCTTCGGCATTTACCACTCCTTTCCCGCTACTTCTTCATCTCAGCCAGCAACGAGGAGTGGTCGAGCTTGAAGCCCGGACTCATCGTTGAGCAGATGGAAGCGCCGAGCAGATACGCGCCCTTGGTGGTCTGGGGCTTGGCCCGCAGGACCGCCCCGAGGAAGGCCATCGCGTTTTCGAGTATCTGCTGCGGTTCGAACGACACCTTGCCGACCGACACCGCGATATTGGCCTGGCGGTCCACCCGGAACTCAATTCGACCACCTTTGAGTTCCTTGACGGCCTTATCCAGGTCCATCGTCACCGTCCCCGTTTTCGGGTTCGGCATGAGGCCGCGCGGGCCGAGGATTTTCCCGAGGGGTCCCAGCACGCGCATCATGTCCGGCGTGGCCACGGCCACGTCGAAATCAGTCCATCCTCCCTTGACTTTTTCCGCGAGGTCTTCGGCGCCGACAATGTCGGCCCCGGCGTTCTTGGCCTCTTCGGCCTTGTCGCCGGCGGCGAACACCGCGACCCGAACCGGTTTCCCGGTACCGTGCGGGAGGGCCACCGTACCGCGGACCATCTGATCGGCGTGCTTCGGGTTGACCCCGAGGCGCACCGCGACTTCCACCGATTCGTCGAATTTCAGGTGAGCGTGTTCCTTGATGACGCCGATGGCTTCCTCAAGGGAGTAGCGCTTCGCCCGATCGACTTGCTCGCGAAATGCGTTGTAACGTTTGGATCGTTTCATGTATCCTATTCTCCCCGTAAGCGCCTCGCGGCGCAACAGGTGTTAACGAATAACAAGCAGGCAGGACCTACTTCTGAATTTCGATACCCATGGAGCGGGCGGTGCCCGCGATCATCTCCATCGCCGCCTCGATCGAGGCTGCGTTGAGATCTTCCATCTTCTGCTCGGCGATCTGCCGGAGCTGATCGACGGTTACCTTGCCGACCTTGTCGCGGTTCGGCACGGCCGAGCCTTTTTTCAGCTTGGCGGCCAGCCGCAGCAGGGTGCTCGCCGGCGGCGTCTTCGTGATGAACGAGAACGACTTGTCGGTATAGACGGTGATGATCACCGGGGTCAGGATACCGTTGCCGGCCTGCGTCCGGGCGTTAAACGCCTTGCAGAACTCCATGATATTGACCCCGCGCTGACCCAGCGCCGGACCGACCGGCGGCGCCGGATTGGCCTGCCCCGCCGGAATCTGAAGCTTGATATAGCCGGAAATTTTCTTAGCCACGTTCGGATAACTCCGTTATGTCACAGTACTCTATTTTACTTCTTCACCAGCTCGACCTGCAAAAAGTCGAGCTCGACCGGGGTCGGCCGGCCGAAAATCGAAACCATCACCTTGACTTTCCGGCGCTCCATGTTGACCTCGCTGATGGTGCCGGAGAAGTCGGCGAACGGGCCGTCGCTGACCTTCACCGCGTCGCCCGCCTGGAACGGGAATTCGCCCGGCTCCTCGGTGCGGCTGCGGTTGATCTGGCCGACGATGCGTTCGACCTCTTTTTCGCGCAACGGCCGCGGGCGGCCGCCGCTGCCGACGAAATTGGTGATCCCGGGGGTGGACACGACCAGCTCCTGGGTCACCTTGTCCAGATCCATCTGGACGAGAATATAGCTGGGGAGGAATTTGCGCGTGCTGGTCGAGCGCTTCCCCTGCCGCATCTCCGTGACCTCCTCGGTCGGCACGAGGATATCACCGAATTTTTCTTCCAGTCCGGCGTTGGCGATGGCCGACTCGAGATACTTCTTGGCCTTCTGCTCGTGACCGGAATACGTATGGACGACATACCAGCTCATCGCCATAGCCTCTATCACGCTCCCCCGCCGAATATTGCGCGGACCAGCGACGCCAGGACGCGGTCGACCACACCGATAAAGACCGCGAGAATGAGCGAAACGACGATCACGACGATCGTGGAGCCGATCAACTCGTCTTTGGTCGGCCAGGTGACCTTCCGCAGTTCGGCGTTCACCTCTTTCAGGAACTTTGTAATCTTCTCCAAGCCAGCCACCTATACAAATATTGAGAATGCAGGCCAGGAGGGACTCGAACCCCCAACCGCCGGTTTTGGAGACCGGAACTCTACCAATTGAGCTACTGGCCTGTCAGCTTTCGAAACGCCTAACGGGTTTCCTTGTGCGCCGTGTGCTTGTTGCAGAACGGGCAGTACTTGCGGTACTCGACGCGCTCGGGGTGCAGGCGTTTGTTCTTATCGGTGTTGTAGTTGCGACGTTTGCATTCGCCGCAGGCCAGAATGACACGCTCTCTGGGCATTCTCTTCTCACTTATTCTATAACTTCGGCGACAACGCCGGCGCCGACCGTGCGGCCGCCTTCACGAA
>CAYPYM010000444.1:0-1965 GCA_964414435.1 uncultured Ignavibacteriales bacterium
GCGCCGGCACCGTCTTGATTTCCCAGAACGACGTATCGAAAAGCGGCCCCCAGTAGTCGCCGATCCCCGACGTATGGGTCAGCAGATGCCGGATCTTGATCTTTTTGGCGTCCTCCTGGTTGGGATAATCGGGGAGGTACCTGCTGATCGGATCGTCGAACGAGAGTTTTCCCTCCTGGACCAGCTGGGCGATTGCGACCCCGGTGAACATCTTGTTCATCGAGCCGAGGTTGAATTTCGTGTCGAGCTTGTTGGGGACGTCGTAGCGCTTGCAGGCGTCGCCGACCACGCGTTCGTAAATCGGCTTGCCGTCACGGGCGATCAGGATCGCGCCGGAAAACTTGTCGGCTGCGGCCTCCTTGTCGATGTAATCGTCGAGCCAGGCGGTCAGCTTGGCGTCGGTCAATTCTCCTTCGGGGAACATCTCGTTGGGGTCGTCGCTCGGGCGGATGCTCATGAGAGCCCATCGATAGGGTCGGAGGGAGTCAACCCGGTAGGTGATCGCGAGGAATTCGGTCGGCCCCGACGGTCGTTCGCCGCGCGCAATCACGCCCACCTGGAACGGCTGGTCATCGGTGAGCTTGATCGGCACGAGGCGCGGAATGTCGGCGTGCACGTTGACGAACATGCCCATCCGTCGTGCTATGCTCCCGACACTGTCGCCGGGGGTGGCGTTTTTCTCCAGAAACGCCTGCCACCTCAGCGAGTCGCCCGAATTGAAAACATCGAAGAACTCGAAAAGACTGGCGCCGGCCGGGGTGGTCGGCAGGCCGATCGGCGGCGCGGCCGGCTGCGGCGCGGGCGCCGCGCCGATCAGGAAGAGGGAAAGCACGATCGCGGTCAGGGACAAACGCATACCACCTCCGCAGTCTGGATGAGGGCAGCCGGGCAGTCCATACTCCGGCCCCACAATTTATGTAAGGGTTTACGTAAACGGCCGGGTCGGGTTTCGAATTTCCCGCCCGGCCGTTCGCAATTATCGGTACGGCTCAGGGCGCGCTGGTCGTGTCGGGCGGCGGTTCGTCGTTCACCCGATCAAGGCGATATCCGCCTGTTTCGGCGCCCCAGACCTGCGTGCTGTCGGCGGCGTAGCCGCGATCCCACGCGGTCATGCCGTCGGCGTCGATTCGGACCTCGGAGACGGCGTAGGCCGCCCCGCGCAGGTGGCTGGCGCAGCCGGTGCCGGCCGTACCGCCGACGAAGGCGGTGTCGCCCACCGGGTGCAGGATGACGGCACAGCCGGGCAGTTCGTTGAGCGAATCGGCGGTGAGTCCGGCCAGCGGATTGGCCGACTGCCAGTCGCCTGCGAAGCGGAGGGGATCATCGAAGGTGTAGATATCGCTGCGGAAGGTTGTGTCGTTCACCTCGGTGACCTGGTAGACCCGCTGGCGGTAGGGGCGGTCGGGCGTATCGGCGGCCGCCTGTTCGACATACAGCCAGTAGCCGTCGTTGCGGTTCGGCCAGATCTGTATGGCGTGGAGTCGGGTATCGAAGAAGGCGGTGTCGCCGGTCGCCTGATCCGCGGAGCTGAACGAGCCGGTCAACCAGGCGGTCAGCCGGTCGAGCGCCGACGTGTCCATCTTGGGGGGAAAGTCGTTCGGTTTTTTCTGCTGGTCGGAGGAGCAGCCGGCTGCGGCAATCAGCCCGGTCAGGGCCAGCGCGATAAAGATCATCCGGTTTGTTTTCATGGTCGCGCACTTTCTTTCTGCGGCGAACGAGCCGCCGTTTGCGGTTCGGAACGATCTAACGGTAGGTGCGGGCGGCCCCGCGCGCAACGATAATTTCGGTATGTGCGGCGGACGAAAGATCAGTAGACCGTAAACGGTTCCTGGACGTTCGGACGGCCGTAGACGGCCTCGCCGGTGATGACCTCGATGTTATCTTGAACGAGGGCTCGGGCGCCGCCGTGGGTGTGACCGCACAACACGGTGAGCTGTTTGTCGGGATGGCGGCGCATCACGCGCA
>CAYPYM010000444.1:1975-3470 GCA_964414435.1 uncultured Ignavibacteriales bacterium
GCAGGAGAGCGTCGCCGACCGCGCGGCTGGAGTAGTGCGGCAGGAAAAACTCGTCGAGCGGTTTTCCCCGGTAGACGCAGGCGGCGGGAAACGGCGGCACGTGGGTCAGAAAGACCACCCGGTCGTAGGTGCGAAACGCTTCGGTGAGGGTGTGTTCGGCATAGGCGGCGCCCTTGAGGCCAAGCTCTTGAATCAGCGGCCGTCGTTTGGCACGGGCCTCGTCGGAGTAGAGCCACTCCTCGTGGGTGGGGGAGAAGATGGTCAGGGCGGGATCCTCGGTGAAACCGTCCGGGGTGATCGACATCAACTCGCGGATCATGAAGTAATCGGCGAGCAGCACCGGGGAACGGTCGTAGTCGCCGTAACCGCCATCGGCCCACGATTCGACTCCGACCAGTCCGACCGTGGACGACAGGGGAACGGCCCCCGCGCGGGAGAGCCAGGTGACGCGGCGATGACGGGCGGTGAAGGCCTCGATTGCGGTGGTGACGCCGGCGATCGACCCGCCGTAATAGTCGTGGTTGCCGAGCACGAAATAGATGTCACGCTGGAGCGTGCGGTCGAGCAGGTTGAGGTAGTCGATTACCGATTGCGCATCGCCGATATCGCCGGCAATGAGGATCGTGTCGGCTTCGTAGGAGGCCAGCGATGTGGCAAACGCCTCGGCTTCGCCGTTGGCGAGATGGTTGAGATGGATATCGGTAAGCCAGATAATACGTTTCATCGGATCTCCCGCTCCCTGCTGTCTCCGCCCAGACCGTCGCGCCCGATTATTGCGGGGGCCGGCGACGGCGTATCGTTCAATATAGGCGTACGGCGGTTGCGGCGCAACCGATTCCGGTACCGGGCCAATTCCCGGCCGTCTGCCCGGTGGGAACAAATCCCGCCGGCCGCCTGTACTAGAAGCAGTAAGGATCGGCAAGACCATCAGTCCGGAACCCGCTATCTTCTTTCGATTCCGTTTATCACCAACCGCCAGAGCTTTCCGAACACGATAGAGCAGTGTCGGCCGCGACGCTGCGTCGGCGTGGTCCTGTCGTGCCGGGCGTGTCCCGGGACAGGGAGGTCACAAGTCCGGAGCGGGATGTAGCGATCCCCTGGTGCGGGTTAGTTCCCGTCCCATCGGGTACCCCTATCGCTTCAGCGAGCCCGGGCATGTAGCGGCGGCCGGAGACGACCGCGACTTCATGCCCGGCTCCGTCCCGCCCCGTATTTCCCGGCGATGACGAGATTCGCACCCGCGCCCGCCGGCGTGAGGTGTTGCCCAGCCCACATCCCCAATGAGTAGAAGGGCCTGTGCCTTTTCCCAGACTGAGGAAGTACGGTCGGGCACTTTCGGCGAGGGAGCGGTGATGTCACCCGGTCACGGTCGAACGGGGCCGGGCGCTGTTTCTGTTTGGAAAATGGACCAGTTTAGTCTATGTGTTATCTGCGGTACGGCCGGTTCGGGCATCTCCCGAATCGGATCCGGCAGACCCCTCACACATCTCACAGG
>CAYPYM010000445.1:0-3468 GCA_964414435.1 uncultured Ignavibacteriales bacterium
ACGGTGTCGGCTATAGGTAACAAGACCGCACCTATGAAAGGGCGGTTGTCAATATCCAATCTTCGTTTTTCCCCGTGCCGCTATGACACACCTATTCGGGCCGTGATGCCCATGAGATTCTACCTCGAATTGGCGCCCAATCAGGGGTTCGGCAGTCATGAACGTGCCATGTGGTCTTCCGGGCCCACCAGTTCGATCAACGGTACAGGAGGCTATCGTTATTGTCAACGATAGTACGGTCTGGCCTCCATCCAGACATGATACAATATTCTCGCCAGGGCATGAGCCACCGCGACCCGTGCCTTCGGCACCGACGAACGGAAGCATACACGGTGGTAAAGCCGCTTCAAGTAATCCGAGTGACGAATGGCGTGGTTCACCGATTGGGTCAGAGCCCAGCGGAGGGTTGTGACCCCCTGTTTGGTGATCGGGCCGTTTCGAACCGTATCGGCCGAGTTCCGGTAACCGGGGATCAGCCCGGTGTAGGCTGCAAAGGCCTTCGCGCTCCGAAAACGCTCGATCTCACCGATCGATGACCGCACCGCCAACGCGATGAACGGACCGACCCCGTCGACCGTACTCAGAAGACTCGCGATCTTGTCATCAGCAACCACACGCTCAATTTCATGATCGATCTTCGTGATTTGAGCCGTCAGGTAATCTATCTGGGTCAGGTGAACCTCGATCTGCGAGCGCAACCACGCCGGCAGCGGAAGCGAGTCCAGCTCCAAGCGACCCTTCTTCCCAAATGGATCGGTCGCCATAATACGGAATCCCTCACGGTTGATCTGGCCCAGGACCCGATTCTTCAATCGCGTGCGGTCGCGGATAAGCCGAATCCGATGCGACACCAGAGCACGCCACTGCAGAACCTCGTCATCCGGGATAAATACCGTCGGCAGATACCCCACCCGAAGCAGGTCCGCCAGTATCCGGGCATCAATCCGATCGTTCTTCAACCGCGATTCGGCAATCAGGCGAACCTTCCCCGAATTGGCCAACTGCACTGACCCGACGTACGGCCGGATCTGACGAATGAACCAAAAACTGTTCTGCAACGGCTCCAGGGTAACCTGGTGCCGACGGTCAAGCCGGCTGGCGAAGTCCGCGACCGCATCCATTGCCGTCGAGCATCGGCCCGAACCGACAACGGTACCCTCAGACGTCATCATAACAAACTCAAACTGCTTCTTGTGCAGGTCGATTCCCACGTAGATATTACCCTTAGACATGGCCGGGTCTCCTTGTAGCGTTTGTTGGATTCGTGATAAACCCAACATAACGCGGGACTCGGCCCTTTCATAATATCAGGGGTCCTGACCCACAGGACAATACAAAACAAAACCTCCCGCCTTGCGGCGGGAGGTTTTTCATCTCTGTACTATTCAAATATGCGATGATCAATGATGCAGGGGGCCTTGCTGGCCGGGCAACGGCGCGGGCCGGCCGGGGGCGGCGCCACCTCCGGGGGCGTTCGGCGACAACAACTGACCGGTCAACTGCTGGATAAACGGATCCTGCAGATTCCGCTTGTACTGGATATGAATCGCCAGCGCTTTCTGAATCTCCGAATACCGCCGCTGATTGCTCAGCACCGTAAAGAGCTTCCGGAAGGCATGCCCCGAATCGGGATCCATCAGGAACCCCTTCCAGAGCAGATCAATCCCGGTCTGCTTGAGATCATCGTTGTGCGTGCGGTTGCCCATCTCGACCGTCGTCAGGCCGAGATCCTGCGTGTAAAACACGTTCTCGGGATTGCTCGCGGCGAACGACGCCAGGGTGTCGCGCAGCGTTTCGACCAGCTTGTCGCCCTGGGCGGAATCGCCGGCCTGATCGTAGTCGGCCGCGCGCAGCAGCCAGAGCTGCCAGTACTCGGGGTAGTTCTTCATGACGTAATCGGCCAGCTCATACTTGCGGGTCGTATCGGCGGTGCGCTCGAACTCATCCCAGAGCCGGACGGCGTTGACGCCGTAACCGAGGAACACGCCGGTCGCGTTGTCGTCGCGATACACCTTGGAGCTTTCATAGCCGCCGAAACGGTAGGTGTGCATATAGAGGTCGTACCCCTTCTCGGCATCGATAAGGCGCGGCGGCGGCTCGCGGTCGAGCCGGTAGGCGATCCCAACGGTCGTGGCCCGG
The DNA here is from genome assembly GCA_964414435.1 of uncultured Ignavibacteriales bacterium. Taxonomy (GTDB): domain Bacteria; phylum Zixibacteria; class MSB-5A5; order GN15; family FEB-12; genus JAGNLV01. Next base: position 2,140 of record CAYPYM010000445.1, read on the forward strand.
TCGGTCAGTTTCAGCGGTGACTCGTCGTACGGCGGGCTGCTGAAGAAGATCGGGTCCTTCCAGGCGTTTTCGATCACGATTTCATCGACCATCATGTCCTGCACCTTCACCATGCGGCCGTTAAACGGCAGCGCGATGAGGTAGGTGGTGCGGTTGCGCGGGCGGTCGCGGAACGGCTTCGCCGGGCGCTCGATCGTGATCCCCGGCTGGATCTCGACCGGGTTCCACAGGATCTGGTCGTCGGAAAGCGAGATGGGGATATTATACTGGTGCTTCATCTGGTAGACGTACCAGTCGGTGTTCAGCAGCGACAGGTTGACCACGCGGACGTCCTTGCGGTAGTTGTACACCTCCTGGATGCACCATAACGGGAAGGTGTCGTTGTCGCCCGAGGTGAACAGGATCGCATTCGGTTCGCAGGTGTCGAGCAGGTTGGCGGCGTAGTTGTACGGGATATAGTTGTCCGAACGGTCGTTGCAGTGGTAGTTGTGGCCGAGGCCGAACGCCGGGGTGAGGATCAGAATCGCCGAGGCGTAGACGCCGACTTTCTGCATCGACGGGTTGGCCTTGCGCAGGTACTCCTTGATATAGTACATCAGGGCCGATACGCCCATCCCGATGGCGATGCCGAAAAAGACGAAGGCGGGGGTGAAGAAGTAGTCACGGTTGCGCACCTCGAGATAAGCGTCGCCGGTATTCGGGTTGTACTTGGTTCCGTCGGCGAAATTCATGTATAGAATCAGGCCGACGGAGCAAACCAAGAGCAGCACGAGGAACGGCAGGCCGATCTCCATCCGTTTTCGAATCGCGACGTACAGCCCGAGCAGGCCGACCAGGAAGAAGGGGACAAAGGCCCAGCCCGGTTTTGAATACTGGTCCTCGAAATACGACCAGTAGCCCATGTTGGCGTGGCGGCCGAACTGGTTCGACCACTCCCCGCGGCGATTGAACATGCGGTCGACCATCGACTGCTGACCGTACTGCTTGCGGTCGAGGAATTTGATGAAGGTGTACCAGTCGCGGTCGGGGTTGTTTTCGTCGATCCGCGGGTTCTGGGTCGAGCGGATCGGGATATAGGCATGGACCGACATGCCGAGCACGCCGATGAGGATAATCGCGATACCGGTTTTCCACTGGAAGCGCCAGCCGTACCTGTTGGCGCGAGCCAAGCTCGCATCCGGACAGTTGCGTGCTCGTGCCGAGAACGAGGTCGCCGAGATGCTGGCGACCGCGCGGCGTGAGTCGGAGGAGCTGCGGGCCAACGCCGCGTCCGAAGCCGAGAGCACCCTGGCATCGGCGCAGCGTCGTGCCGAGGAAATGGTCGGGTCG
>CAYPYM010000446.1:0-3468 GCA_964414435.1 uncultured Ignavibacteriales bacterium
GCCGAAAAAGGTCCCCTTGAAAATCGGCAGAAAGCCGAGCACGGATTGAAGGATTGGCACGATATGGGCCTGCAGTATCGGCAGGAGTACGAAGATGCCGAGGAGGCCGTAAATGACGCTCGGCACGGCCGCCAGCAGTTCGATCAGGAATGACAGGCCATCGGAAAGCCGGGGCGGCGCCAGCTCGGCCAGGAAAATGGCCGAGCCGAGCCCGAGCGGCCCGGCGATCAGAAGGCCGAGGAACGACGTCACCACCGTGCCGTAGATGAACGGCAACGCCCCGAATCGCCCGGTGACCGGATTCCAATCCTGAGAGAATAGAAAGTCCCAGCCGAACTTGCTTCGCGACAGGGCCGACTGGGTGTACAGTTCGTAGAAGATCGCCCCCGTAATCAGGAGGATCGCGGCAGCCGATCCGAGCGTGACAGACTTGCCGAAGCGGTTGTCGCGCCAGATCCTCTTGATTACAGAGACGTTATTCCGGGCCGATGCAACGGGATGCGCTGTGGCAGGAAGGGTGCGCATGCAACCGGCTCACTCACTGGATCTTCGAAATCGCGGCCAGTTCCTTCTCGACAACCGGTTTCGGAAGTCTTGCATATGACAGCTGTTCCGTCATGTTCTGTCCGTCCGTCAGCATCCATTTCAGGAAGTCAACCATGGTCTGCTTCTTGGCGGCATCGTCAAACTTCTGCGGAATCAGGAGCCAGGTGAAACTGGAAATCGGGTAAGCGGTTTTGCCGGGAGCGTTCGTGATCGAGACACGAAAATCGTCGGGCATGTTTTCGGACGCTCCGGCCGCGGCCGCGGTAACACTCGGCAGTTCGGCTTTGATGAACTCACCGCTGCTGTTCCGGACCCGGCCGTACGAAAGCTTGTTCTGAACGGCGTAGATCAACTCGACGTAGCCGATCGAGTACGGCGTCTGCTTCACCAGTCCGGAGACGCCCTCGTTGCCCTTGCCACCCAGTCCGACCGGCCAGCTCACCGAGGTGCCGACTCCGACCTTCTGCTGCCATTCGGGGCTGACTTTCGAGAGATAGTCGACCCAGACGTAGGTCGTGCCGCTGCCATCGGAGCGATGGACGACGACGATGGTATGGTCGGGAAGGTTGACGCCCGGATTCGCTTTGGCGATCGCCGGGTCGTTCCACTTGGTGATCTTGCCGAGGAAAATGCCGGCCAGCGCCTCGGGCGTGAAATTGAGCTCGGCCGAAACGCCGGGGATATTGTAGGTCGGAACATCGGCCCCGAGCACGGTCGGGAAGTGGAGTATCGCGTGGCCCCGCTTCTCGGCGAAGGCCTTCAACTGGTCCTGATTCATCGGGCCGTCGCTGGCGCCGAAATCAACCGTTCCTTCGGTAATCTGCCGGATGCCGGCGCCCGAACCGATCGACTGGTAGTTGATCTGAACCGAGGGATTGATCTTGTTGTAGGCGCTGAACCATTTGGAATAAATCGGATACGGGAAGGTCGCCCCCGCACCGGTGATCAGTTGCTCTGCGCTTCCCGGGACGGCTAGCGCGCCGATCACAAAGGCGAGAGCCAGAAGTGACATCAGAATCCGTCGCATAGAACCTCCTTGAGTAGCGACATATTTCCAGTTGAATCAATCCCGTAGCGTCGCGTGAAGTAGTACATAATCGAGTTCCTTTCTTGTGCCATTACACACCAAAACAGGCGTTACGATGCTTGTGCCATGTTCAGACTATGTTAGGATTTGGTTAAATTGTGGGGTGAATTTCGGCCGGATTTCCGGCCGCCTCCCGGCGGGCCGTCAGCCGTCATATCGTCGTCCGGAGACCGCGCCGGGGACGAGCCGCATTTTGGCTGTACGAAAGCGGCGCCTGGCCTCTCATATAGGAAACAACCGGCTCGGCGCCGCCGCCCCGGGCAAGGCGCGGGAACGACAGGAGGAAAAATCCGTTATGGGTATCGTGGGTCGTTTTTATTTCGTCGCATTCATAGTGTTAGTCGCCGTTTTCGGCGCGACGACGGCCGCCGGCGCCGCTACCCCCGGCTGGACCATCATTCCGTCCATCGGGTGGGGCTTTGCCGTTGAGTCGTTTTCGAACAAGATTGTCCTCGGCGGCAATACGATAACCCAGCCGACAAACGTGGCCAGCTATCTGGCTGAGTGGGACGGCATGCAGTGGGAGCCGGCCGGCGGGCAACCGAACCATATGATCTTCGCCATGACCCACTATGGCCCTGATCTGATAATCACCGGCGGATTCAATTTGGTTTTCGGACCGGACGGCGAATTCTGGTATATCGGGCGCTACGACGGTACGACGTGGTATCCGCTCGGCGGGGGATTCAACGGCTGGCCGCTTGCTCTCCATGAAATCAACGGTCTGCTGTACACCGGCGGCTGGTTCACCGCCGAACTTGGAAGCGGGACTAGCCTGGAGCATGTCGCCGCCTGGGACGGCACGCAGTGGTCACCGGTGGGTGGCGGCGTAGACGGTATTGTGCAATTGCTGGCCGAATATCAGGGCCATCTTGTGGTCGGCGGCAATTTCACCAGTGCCGGAGGTAACGCCGTGTCCAACATCGCTCTCTGGGACGGAGCGGCGTGGAGCCCGCTCGGGTCGGGCGCCAACGGCGGTGTTCTGGCAGCCACGGAATATCAGGGTGATCTCGTCGTGGGCGGTCTTTTCGATTCGATCGGCGGTATCGCCGCCAATAACCTCGCGGTCTGGGATGGAAACAGCTGGTCGGCGATGGGCGCGGGCACCGACGATTCGGTCTGCGTCCTGCTCTCTACCCCCGCCGGGCTGTTTGCCGGCGGCAGATTCACCACAATTGACGGAGACTCAGTCCGCGCGCTGGCCCGTTTCGACGGAGCCAACTGGCTGCCGGTGGGTCCGGACTCCATCCGGGCTGTTTACGACTTGAAGTGGCACGACAGCACCCTTCTGGTGGCGGGAAGGCTTGGCCGGTTCGACGTTCCTCCGGCGCTGGCCACATGGTCGGCGCCGACAGACGTCGATGGCGACGGTGTTTTCGACGGAGCAGACAATTGTCCGAACACGCCCAATCCCGATCAGGCTGATGCGAACGGCGACGGCATCGGTGATGCCTGCTGCTGCGCGGTTCGGGGGGATCTCGATGACAGCGGGGATCGGAACGTTGCCGACCTGACCTACCTGGTGAATTTCCTCTTCCGATCCGGTCCGGAAGCTTCGTGTCCGGAACAGGCCGACATCGACGGCGTGATCGGGACCAATGTCTCGGATCTCACTTACCTGGTGTCCTTTCTCTTCCGGGGCGGTCCTGACCCCGCGCCCTGCCCGTGAAACCAACCCACCTTCCCGACTCAAGCGCCAACAGCGACCGCCCCTTCATCGGGGAGCGGCTGTCATCGTTGATGGATCCGGGGCTCCCCAGGCTCTTCGTCTTCCGGCGGTCGGCAATCGCATTTCGCTCGACAAGCGGGCCCCCAATTGATTATGCTGGATATGA
>CAYPYM010000447.1:0-3464 GCA_964414435.1 uncultured Ignavibacteriales bacterium
TCCAGGTGACTCGATGTCCGCTAAATACAAGGAGATTTCATGACCCCGCACGAGGCCTATACCAACTTGATAAACCGTCTCAAACAAATCAGCACCCTCGGTTCCATCGGGTCCGTCCTGCACTGGGACCAGATCACCTTCATGCCGGCCGAGGCTGCTCCCTATCGGGCCGAGCAGCTTGCCCAGGTCTACAGCCTGACCCACGCCTGGCTGACCAGTCCCGAGGTGGGGGAGTGGCTCGAGACGATCGAGGGAACCGACCTCGTGAAGGATCCCGAGAACGCCGGGGCGGTCAACGTCCGAGAGACCCGGCGTCTGTACGATCGCGAAACCAAGCTCCCGACCGAATTCGTCGAGGACTTCACCCGCACCACCGCCGTCGCCCGGCAGGTCTGGGGCGAGGCCCGCAAGAAATCCGACTTCGCCATGTTCGCGCCGCATCTGAAGAAGATCGTCGATCTCTGCCGTCGCAAAGCCGACCTGATCGGCTACTCGACCGAGCGTTACGACGCTCTCGTCGACGAGTTCGAACCGGGCGCTAAGACCGCCGAGATCGAGACCGCCTTCGCCGGTCTTCGCACCGACCTCGTGGAACTGATCGGCAAGATCAAGGACGCCCCGCGCCGGCCGGACCTCGGCATCCTCAAGCGGCCCTGGGACGTGAAGAAGCAGAAGGTCTTCTCGGAGATGCTCGCCTCGGCGCTCGGATACAATTTCAACGCCGGGCGCATCGATGAGACCGTGCACCCCTGCTGCAACGGCCTCGGCCCGCGCGACATCCGTATCCTCACCCGCTTCTATCCCGAGGATCTCGCCGAGGGCCTCACCGGCACCGTGCACGAAACCGGCCACGCCCTCTACGACCTCAGCCGCGATGTATCCGAGGTCTGGGGACAGCCGATCGGCGAAACAGCCTCGCTGGCGATCCACGAATCACAGTCGCGGACCTGGGAGAACATCGTCGGGCGCTCGCGATCGTTCTGGGTCTATTTCTTCCCGCAGCTGCAGCGCCTGTTCCACGAGGAAGCGCAGGGGATCACACTCGACGATTTCTATGGCGTGATGAACTGGGTCGCGCCGTCGCATATCCGGGTCGAGGCCGACGAAGCGACCTACAACCTGCACATCATGCTGCGCTTCGAACTCGAACGCGCCATCATCAAGGGCGATCTCGAGGTTGAAGACATCCCCGGCGAATGGAATCGCCGCTTCAAGGACTATCTCGGTATCGAGGTCGACACCGATGCTCACGGCTGCCTCCAGGATGTGCACTGGTCCGACGGTTCCTTCGGCTATTTCCCCACCTACGCTCTCGGTAATCTCTACGCGGCGCAGTTCTGGATGCAGGCGAAGAAGGACGTGCCGGGTCTTGAGGACGATTTTTCGACCGGTCGTTTCGACCGTCTCCTGATCTGGCTGCGCGACAACATCCACGTGCACGGTTTCCGCTACCTGTCGCAGGATCTCTGCAAGAAAGTCACCGGCGCGGAGCTGTCGCATCGTCCGCTGCTGGAGTACCTGTACGACAAGTACGAAGGGATCTACGGCATCAAGCGGTAAGCGCAGCCTCAAATGAATCGAAAAAGCCCCGGGTTTCCGGGGCTTTTTCGTCGCGGCCGCCAAAAAGAAACGTAGATCGACTTTACCCCGAGGTAACAAAAACTCCAGGGATTACTCGAACGGTTCTTGACAGACAGGAAAAAGAGGACTAAATTGACCTTGAGAGGGTAATATTCGCCGCCAGAAACGCAAGGGTAGATTCGAGGCGCCGCCGGCGTCCGACTCGAAATCGGAACGTACCAATTTTCGCCACCTGTTATTCACCGACCCCAGCTTCGAATTCCAGTGCCCCTGATTCAAATCGAACTCATCGCGCGGGGGTTGCCGTGTCCGGTCGCAGAAAGAATGCCGCTCTGGTGGTAATAGTGCTGCTTGCTGCCGCTACGCCGGCTATCGCCGGATTCGTGCCGGACAGCCCGCTCTGTCCGGAGGCATGCGGTTGGCAGTTATTGTCCGACATTGAAGCCTGTCGGCAAGCATGGCCGGTCCATTTCGATGGCGCCATCCATGCCACAGCGGTGGACAACTCCGCGCTCTGTTCTCAATTACCTCATTTCCTTGATTTTGTCCCCTTCAAGTCGTGCGCCTTCGGTCCCGGAAGGGAAGACGTCGCCCGGTATTTCTGCCGCAGCCCCGGGCGTTGATTCCTCCGTATCATCACGCCAAAAACCCTCCACGAATATCGTCCGTCCCGCGAAGCATCGGAGCGAAAGACGGTCCCAGGGGACTCCCGTGGAGGACTTAACACTCGGCAAAGGAAAAGACAGATGCGAATATTCATAATTTCTGTGGCAGTGGTGATTGTGACGGCGGCGTCCGCGTCGGCGCAAGTCGACGTTTATCCGTCCGATTCACTGCTCGGCAGCGGATATGCGACCGGATTCGGCAACTCGGTCGACGTAGCTGATGTCAACCTCGACGGCTATGATGACCTGCTCATCGGCGAACCGGGCTATGACCGAGTCGCCCTGACCGGGGACAATCAGTACATCGGACGGGTGCAGCTCTATTCCGGCTTCGATTTCTCACTCATCGCCGAGCATATCGGCGATTCCGGCACAAGCTCGGCCGGGCAATGGCGGGAGGAACTCGGCGACGATGTCTGCTTCCTCAAAGATTACACCGGCGACGGTGTCCCTGAGTATGGGCTCTGGGGAGCCAAATGGGAAATCTACCAGACGAACAACGACTTCTGGAACGGGCGCTTCGTTATTTACGACGGCGCCTCGCACATGCCGATCTACGAGTGGGACGGTCGACAGGGCGAATCCGAACCGACCCTGATCAACGCCTTCGCGGCGCTGCGGACCGGTCAGCAGGACGGTGTGGGCGGCTATGTCGATCACGGCTACCCCAACCTGATTCTCCTGTCCGATTCGGTCCGAAGCTGCGTCGCCTGCGGCGGCCCCGGCGGTGATCTCGACGTTTTCTCGGACCAGACCGGTGCCACCACCTACTATGGCTATCAGGGCCCGTTTCCCAGTAAGCTCTTCGCCGAAGCGGCCGGCGACGTCAATCGCGACGGCTTCTACGACTACATGGTGGGTGGCCAGAATTCCGGCGCGTACCACGATGGCACCATCGATGTATATTCCGGCGCCGACAACACCCTGATACACCAGTTAGTCGCCAACGTCGACTCAATGTACATCGAGATCGGCGACTACGCCGGTCCGGTTGGAGATATCAATAAGGACGGCTACGATGACATCGCCGTCGTCTTTAGCAGCGGCTACATGCACCACCTGAAGGTCTTCTCCGGTTACTATCTGACCAACCCCGGCTCTGTCACCGATTCGATCATCTGCAAATACGACTTCCCGGGTGAGCGGCACCGCGTGCAGGTGGAACCGACGGGCGATGTCAATGGCGACGACACGACCGACTTCATCGTCGGCCTGCAG
>CAYPYM010000448.1:0-3461 GCA_964414435.1 uncultured Ignavibacteriales bacterium
CGGTTGCGTTGCCGAGGATCGGCTGGATCGGCCGGCTCGATCGCATCTCAGTTATGTACGCCTTGATCACGCTGTCTTCGATTCTCTCCCGCATTCCCGGACTAATGGGGTGGGCGATGTCACGATGCGTGCCGTCAGCCTTCTTCTGTGACGGCATGGAGACAAAGTAGCCGTCGGTGCCCTGAATGATCCTGCAGCCGTGCACGACAAAACAGTCGTCGAAGGTTACGTCGACAAAACCTTTCAGCCTGTCTTCATTGCGGAGTCGCACTTGGATGTTGGTAATCTCCACGGCAGCCTCCTGAAAATGTAATGTTTCTAATGTGTGTAACATGTTTGATCGTCGCCACCACCCATCGGTATCGAACAGCGGGCGGCCCGGGCTATTCGAGAAATTTGCTTCGTTGTGCCGCCTGTAGTCCCGGAGTCGCTTCGGATTCGGCGGCTTATCAAGTTACTGTCTTCCCCCACCGGAAGGCTGTCGCCTCCCGACGGCGATGAGTACGATCCCGGCGATCAGGGCAACGCCGCCGGCGATCGGCGAAAGCGGAATATGCTTGGTCTCATTGACCTCGACGCGCATCCCACCCATGTCGACGGCATTCCGGCTGGAGGTGTAGTTTACGCCTCCCCAGATGAGTCCCACCGCGCCGACCACGACGAGAATAATGCCTATCACAGTTATAATGTTCATGTACATTCCTTTACTGACACAATTCGCCCTATACAATCCGTCGACGGGAGATCAACCTGAACAGCAAGACCACAATCGCTATGACGATCAGGAGGTGAACGAAACCTCCCAGGGTGTAACCCGTCAACATGCCAAGGGCCCACAGAATCAGCAGTATCAGCGCTAAAGTCCAGAGCATACGATCCTCGTTTCCATTGGCCGGAGATGCACCGCCGGACGGTGCATCCATTCATCGTCCGACAGCGATCCGGCAGCTTATTCGATCGAAGGTTGAACGGCTGCGATCGTCATTTTGTTATCGACGGTCTCCACGCCGTTGATATCGGCGACCCGTTTGGTCATCAGGTCGATTTCGGCCTGGTCTTTCGCCGTGCCGGTCAGCGTGACGACACCTTTGTTGGTCGATACTTTCGTATCGAACGGATCGGTCCCGTGATAATACACGAGCGACATCCGTACCTGGCTGGTGATGGAGGCATCATCTATCTTCTGCCCCCTCGACCGAAACGACTTGGGTGGGGAGGTCTTCACGATCATCTGGTTGTCGACCGTTTTGACTCCCGATACATCCTTGACGTACTCGCTCGTGAGTTGCTTCTGCGCCTTGCTCGAGGCTTTGCCGCGGAGCGTCACTTTGCCGTCCTTCACCGATACGTCGGTATCGACATAGCTCACACTCCGTCGCAGCAGCAGCGTACCTCTTATTCTCTCACTGAGCCATTCATCGGAGAGCGGGCTCGCCGGTTTCGTCTCTATAGTCAGTTGGTTATCCACACGCTTGACCCCCGGCAGACTCATCACCGTCTCCTCGGCCATAGCTTTGTGAGACTCCTCCGTGACAGTACCGGTCAGCGTCACGACGCCCTCTTCGGACTCGACCTTGATATGGTCGTGCTTGAGGTACGTCTTGAAGACGTACGATTTCCGGGCCGTCTTCTCGATTCGATTATCAGTCCTCCCGGCGTGCAGCGGCGCCACGGCAACCAGCACGAATGCCGTCACCAGCGATACCGATAGCGCTATCGCCAGATGACGTCTAGTTATTCTACCCATTTTGATTTCTCCTCAGTATTTCCTATACTTTTCTCGTGGCGTAGCCACGAGAAGACCGAGTCTCTGCCCGGACTACTTCCCGAACGTCCAGCCGACCGTCCCTTTGAAGTCGGGAGCGTCAGCCAGGCCCAGCTTACCCTCGATGAAGAAATGGCCCGACTTGCTGCCGGATGATCCCTTCCCGATGCCGAACTGCAGGTAGAGGCCGAGATCGGTCGAGCTGCCGCCGTGTTTATACGAGTAAAACACCGGCCCGACTCCACCACCCAAATAGGGCGTCCACACTCCCCAGTCGGAGCGGAAACGATAATCGAGTTCAAACGACGGTGCCACCGTGGTCAAATTGTCACCGAAGCCAACCTCGATATTCGGCATGATCATCAAGTTGTTCGTGAGATCGCCGAAGTCGATGTGGCCGCCGATATGAACCTGATCGGGGTTGATGGTGAACCCGACGCGTGGTCCAATCCCATGAAAACCGGCCGGACGATCATTCCCGAGGGTCGGGGAACTGCACATGAGGCCAATTATCAGAGATGCCAGAATAATCTTTTTCATTTTCCTGTTCTTTCGTAGTGTGATTGACGCAAGGGTGTATCAACGACTTATCGATATGCCCTTCCGCTATTTCAAGGCAACCTGAGCCGACTGATTCGAAAAGAATATGACTTCGGTGCCGACTCCGAGAAAGATGTCCTGCTTGCCGGTCGCAACGGCGAGGCCCGTGCCCGCAGCCGCTCCGGCAGCGGCGCCGATTTCGGTGCTGCCGTCCTTATTAACGATCTTGCCGACAATGCCACCGACCAGCGCTCCTCCGCCGATCATGGCCACCTCTCGGTTCGTATGCGATCCTTTCTTCTCCTGAATCATGTCGGTGCCGACATTTATCCAGCGCCCGGTTTGATCCTGGATCGCGGTCAGGCTGAAGTCCAGTTCGGCGGGTGTCTTGAGGCGGCCGGACTCGACCACCCGGTTTAGCACTCCGACCGCATCAGCGCCATCTGCAAACAGCGTCTGTCCGTCTACGACAATGGGTCGGGAGAGTCTGGCGCGGAACTCCGTGCCGGTGATCTGTTCATCAGTATCAATCGAATCGACGAGGGTGACAGCGATTTGCGTGCCCGCCGGCATCGTGGCATACGTGGTAGCCGCCGCTTTCGCGGCGCCCGCAACACCATCCTGCTGATCAGCTTCGCCTGTACCGCAACCGGCGATACAGAGTAAGAGCACCGCCGATAAGGCCAAACCAATTATCTTAAACATCTCATCTCCTTTGCACATTTGAATCTACCTTGACGTCCGGGAGGCTGCCTACCTGACCATGTGTTTACTCCTGACCCAGCTTGCGGTCCTTTAGGATCCGCCATCCCGGGCCACATGGCCCCGGTTCTGCTTCAGATATATTTCCGGCCTCGACCGAACTTCCCCTCAGTTCAGTACCGCCCTCCGCCTCGCTCTCCGGTTCAGCATGCTGAGCGAGATAATGTGGAATCAGACGGCGAAGCCTTCCGAGAATCGCTTTTATGGTCGCCTCACGGAGATCCGTAATGTAAGCAATCTGCGCGTACGAAAACCGCTCACGAAACAACAGCAGCATAATTAAACGCGACTGCGGTCGGAGGTGTGCGATGGCGGCCTTCAGGGATATGTCCGAGATTCCGTTGAGTAGCAGCCTGTCCCCGGTGCCGATAGCCGTTTTCCCCGAGGCCGGCCG
>CAYPYM010000449.1:0-3460 GCA_964414435.1 uncultured Ignavibacteriales bacterium
GGTCACCCTCAAGATCTGGGGTCCGATGTAAGATTTTCGCATCCGTGCGACTACACCGAGGCGGGACACCCAGTCCCGCCTCTTTTTTTGCGCGCGATTCTCCCTCACGGAGACCGGCGCGCCCTGTGCCCGGGTCGCGGAGGGATTCGGTTCGGATGGGGGCTCTACGTCAGATATCAGCGGAAGTGGAATTCGATGCCCGCTGTCTCAAACCGCGCCCGAACCGCAACCGTGTCGGGATAGACCGCCTGCGTTTCGGCGAGACGGAACGGGTGGATCGTCCCGAGGCTCAACCGGCCGTTGTCGTCCCGGTCGATGAATCCCGAAACGACGTACTTACCCGCCGGTAAATCGATGCTGAACGCCCCTGCCCGCGGGGTAACAGTGAACTGTTGGGACGAACCGACCGCACTGAGCGTCAGAAGCACCGCATCCGACTTCTCATCAGGCAGGTCAATCGCCACTGTCCCGGAGACACTCCCCAGCGAGTCGATATTGATCGTCGAGAAGGTGTAGACGGTGAGGCTGTCCCCCAGCACGTTCCCGGCCCGGTCCTTCAGATCGAAATCAGTCACATTGAGCCGGTAAGTCTCCCCCTCCTTCAGCGCATCGGTGGAGAAGTCGAGATGGAAGGCATCGCGCCAACTCCACTCCAGCGGCAGCGTATTCAGCGTATCCCGCCAGAGTGCGAACGTCTCGGGCGTGATTGCGCTCGTATCGAGCGGCTCGCTGAAGATCATGCCGATCTTCACATCGCGCACGAACTCCGGCGTCTCCCCCGGCGTGAACGAAGTAATCATAGGAGCAGTCTTGTCTTCGGCGTCGGTGACCTTCACTTCGTCGACGACGAGCGGTGCGAGGTTCGCACTGTAAGTGATATCCAGTCGATATGATCCGGCCGGGACCGGTCCGAAATACAGGCTCAGGGCGGAACTCGAGTCGAGATTGGACTGAGCCAGCGCCGTCGACGGGATTCGCCGGGTCGTATCGGCCGGATCGATCAGGAGAGCCTTGGAGGGATCGCTCCGAAGGAGGTCGAGCGGGATCGCCCGGTTCAGCCGCACCTTGAGCACGCGGTCGGTCGAGAAGGTCGCGGTGAGGACGCCGGCCGACGCCGTGTCTTCCTTTGTCAGGTTGAGTCTCAAATGATTGAGCGGGAGGGGACCCCCTACCGCAATCGGACGGTCGGCGAGCGCGAATGGTTCGCTGGCAGGATCGAACAGATCGTTGCGGTTGCGGTCTTCGTAGACGATCAACTGATAGGTCTTGTCGGGCAGGTAGGCGAAGGCAAACTCGCCGGACACGTTGCTCTGGCCGAGATACGTTGGATAGAGGCTGTCGTACTGGGTCGTATCGGTGATCTGTGCGGCCTCGAAAAGCGCCGCCAGCAGGCCACCCTTGGCTTTGTCCGCCTGATAGACGGCGCCGGCCACGCGGCCGGTGTCGATCACCGGTCCGGTCGAGAACGCAATCGCGCCGAGACTGTCGAAGCGGTTGCCGCGGAGATCACTGATCGCCGTGCTCGGGGTGATGATATAGGTTTGATTGGTCTTGAAACTGTCGGGCAGGATAATCTCGACCCGGTCGCCATGCCACCTGATCTTCGGCTCGTGCGCCGGACGCGGCGACACGAAGAAGGCCCGGCCGGTGGTCGGCGGTACGACGCGTTCTGAAAATTGAAGGATGATGCGGTCGCCGGGGGGAACATTGACCGCGCCGGGAGCCGGGACAACTTCAACAAGAGCGGGCGGCGTTTTGTCGACCGGGCCGCCGGGTGGCGTGCCGGTCTGGGCGCATCCAAGAAGAAGCAGCACCGCCGGAACGAGTCCGGCTCGCAGCAACGACCTCAATCGGCCAGCTTCGCCTCGATCGCCGCGTTGTTGGGATCCTCGTCCAGTGCCTTCTGCCACCAGCGCCGTGCTTCCTCCGTTTTCCCGAGAGCCTGATAGGTGTCACCCAGATGATCGAACATTATCGGATCGCTGTCAAGCTCGACCGCGCGTTCGAGATACTTGCGGGCATCCTTGAACTTGCCCATGCGATAGAGCACCCAGCCATAACTGTCGAGATAAGCGGCGTTGTCCGGCTGCACTTTCAGCGCCGCCTCAATCAGACTGCGGGCCCGCTTGAGATCCCGATCCTTGTCGGCCAGCATATAGCCGAGATAATTCATGGCGCCGTCGTGGTTGGGATCGATCTGCAGCAGATTCTCGAACGTCGCCACCGAACTGTCGAATTGGCCGTACCGTTCCAGCGCCGCCCCCATCGCAAACAGGAGCCGAACCTTCGAGCCCTTCTGCGTGACTTTCGCCAGCCCCCGCTCATAGCTCGTGAGTTCACGGGCGGTGTCTTCGACCGTCCGGTAGGCCAAAGCCAGATCGATCCAGACATCGTCGGTCGTGTCGGTCATCTGCAGCACCTGGCGGAAATGCGGAATCGCCTCCTCCGGCTCTCCCTGCCGCATCTTGATTCGACCGAGATACTGCTCGTTGATCGGATTGCGCTCGCCGCTGTCGACCAGCCAGTTGAACACCGAATCGGCCTCGTTCAGCGAATCGAGGAAGAAATACAGCATGCCCAGGCGTCGGGCCGAACTGCGGTCCAGCGGTGCCAGTTGGGTTTCGATCCGGGCCTGTTCGGCCGCCTGCGGCAGCGAATCCATGCGCACGTAAATGCCGGCCAGATTGCGGTGCACCGCGATATTCTGTGAATCGACCTCCAGCGCCTCCTTGAAAGTCGCCAGCGAAGAATCGAGCAGGCCGCGCGCTTGGTAGATCTCCCCCAGTCCCACCAGCGCCATCACGTTCTCCACCCCGTGGTTCAGGTCGGCCGATTTACGGAACGACTCCTGGGCCTCGAGACCGCGGTCGAGCCGCAACTGCACGCGGCCCAGTTCGAACCAGACGGCGTAATTGTCCGGGTTTATCCGGCCGAGATTTTCAAACGCCCACGCCGTCGAATCGAGCAGACCGTCCCGGCCGTACCAGCCGGCCAGATAGGCGTAAACGTCGGTAATGGTCGAATCGGTTTTGATCGATTGCAGGTAGCAATCCTTGGCCGAGTCCTCGTTGCCGTCGCCCCGATATATGGCCGCCCGCAAATCCCAGACGGCGGCGTCCTGCGGGTCGATCGGCTGAAGGGCGGTGAGAGCATCGTCGAAATGCTGCATCTGGAAGAGGTTTTCGGCCAGCGAATAACGGATTTCATACGAATCGGGATAGTACTTCAGCGCCTGGCGATACATCTCGGAGGCCCGGTAGGGACTGCCGAGCGCCTCGTACAGCGTGGCGTTGACGTAATATTCAAATGCCGCCGGATTGATCTTTTCGGAGGCGGCGTGATGCGGGGCCTTCTGCACGGTGAACTCGGCCGGGTTGGTGCGCACCTCGACCATTTCCCGCCGCACCGCTTCCGAAGCGCATCCGCTGAACGCTATCAATGTCAGGGCCAGAAGAGCCAG
>CAYPYM010000450.1:0-1398 GCA_964414435.1 uncultured Ignavibacteriales bacterium
TACATCCTTGTAGTCTCACCCGGCGATTGCCGCCATCTGGTCCACATCGATGACTTTCGAGAGGTCGAGGAAGATCAGCAGCCGATCTTCCAGCTTGGCGACCCCTTTGATATAGTCCGAATTGACCCCTGCCGCGATTTCAGGCGGCGGCTCGATCGTGTCCGACGGCAGCCGGAGAACTTCCGACACCGAATCCACGACCATGCCCATGATGTTACCGCCGATATCGACAACCACGATCCTTGTGTTCTTGTCGTACTCTTTGACCTCGAGATTGAAGCGCTTACGCAGGTCTACGATCGGAATCACCTTGCCCCGCAGATTGATCACGCCCTCGACATAGTGCGGCGCCTGCGGAACCCGGGTAATGTCCACCATCCGGTTGATCTCCTGTACCTTCAGAATATCAACGCCGAACTCTTCGGAACCGATATTGAACGAAACCAGCTGTAACAGCTTGTCGGTCGTCGCTCCAAACCGGTCCTCGGTCTTTTCCATCACTGTCGCTGCCATATTCTCTTCCCTGTCTGGTATGGAAACTCCCAATCTTTGCTTCTTGCCCTTGCCGACCGACCGCAACCGAACCACCGCCCGGCCCGACCGGTCGAAGTAGAATCGCCCTGATCCTTTGTAGGGTTATCGGTCGATTTACCGGGACGCTTTACGGCCGCATCGGGCGATCCGCCCCGATTGCCGCCCGGTCAGTCTCCACCAACCGGCGCTTCGGAGTAGAGGGATTGGCGCAACTTGTTGATATTGAGCTGTTTTAGCTGGCGAGACCGAGCATTTCCAGCAGCCGGAAAGCGGTGCTGGGCGCATGCCCGGAGTAGTGGTTGTTGAAATAGGCGTACAGATCCTTCCCCTCACCGGCCACCCGATTGATCAATCCCCCCCACCACACCAGTTCCTCCTCCCGGGCAAACCGGACATAGCTGAAATCGTTGTCGATCTGGTTGCGGTCGCCCAGAAACCGAAGATACACAAAATCGGCCGTCTCCAAATCGAGCCGGGGCATCCATGGATGATCGATCAGGCAGAACGCCATGTTTTTCTCGCGCATCCGGTCGAACACCTTTTCGTTCTGGAGCCACTTCTTGTTGCGCAATTCGATCGCTATCCGGAGGTCCTCCGGCATCGCCTCCATCAGCTTCAGCAACAGCGGTTCCTTATCCGGCTTGAATCCATACGGAAACTGCAGCAGCAGCGGCCCCAGCTTGTCCCCCAGCGCCCGCATGACTTTCACGAACTGCGCGGCGTCATCGAGCCGCTGCGGCAGCTCCCCCTTGTGGGTAACCGTCTGCGGAAACTTGGCGGCGAACACGAAATTGTCGGGCGTCAACCGCGCCCACTTGGTGACCGTCTCGACCGTTGGGATGCGGTAGAACGTGGAATCAATCT
>CAYPYM010000450.1:1408-3448 GCA_964414435.1 uncultured Ignavibacteriales bacterium
GGAAGTCCGCCTGACAGCAAAACTGCGGATAGAAATTGCCCAGCCAGTCCTTGTAGCTGAACCCGGACGTCCCGATATGAATCGTGCTGCTCTCCATTTGCTTGTATAACAGGGCGACCGAGCGATTGTTCAGGGCAATCCCGACCGGGCAAGCCGCTCCCCGCCGGCTGTTGCCATCGGCCCCGAAATGTGCTATCTTCGCGGCGTCGATTACGACCCGGAATTCTGAAAGGACCCGTTATGAAAGACAAGCGCAACGAAATCCTGGCCCGCCAGCTTCTCGAATACTCCACGCAGATCAAGAAGGGTGAAATCCTCTACCTCGAGATCAAAGGCAAGGAAACACTCGAACTCGGCAAAGAAGTGATCCGGATCGCCACCGAAATCGGGGCCGTCCCGTTCTGGTTCTACAACGACGAATCCCTGCTGCGGCAATTTGTCGGGAAAGCCGCCGACGATCAGTTCAAGAAACAGGCCGAGTTGCATCTCGAACTGATGAAACGGGCCGACGCCTATATCGGGCTGCGCGGCTCCGATAACCCGTTCGATATGGCCGATATCGAGTCGGCTCAGGTCGACAAGCAGAATACGCTGTTTTACAAGCCGGTCCACCTCGAGGAACGCGTCAAGCGCACCCGCTGGGTCGTCCTCCGCTTCCCCAACAACGCCATGGCCCAGCTCGCCGAAACCTCGCAGGAAAAATTCGAGGACTTCTACTACGAGGTCTGCTGCGCCGATTACGCCAAAATGTCCAAAGCCCAGGACGGCCTCTTCGCCCTCATGGAAGCGACCGACAAGGTGCACCTCAAGGCGCCCGGGACCGACCTGACCTTTTCCCTCAAGGGGATTCCGTGTATCAAGTGCGACGGCCATCGGAACATCCCCGATGGCGAGGTCTACACCGCCCCGGTGCGCGACTCGATCAACGGCATCCTCACGTACAACACGCCGTCGCTCTACCAGGGCACCGTCTACAACAACATCTCGTTTACCTTCGAGAACGGCAAAATCGTCAAGGCGACCTGCTCCGGCGACGACGCCAAGCTGAACAAGATTCTCGACACCGACGCCGGCTCGCGCTATGTCGGCGAATTCGCCATCGGCGTCAACCCGTTCATCCTCCATCCGATGAAAGACACCCTGTTCGACGAGAAGATCGCCGGCTCCTTCCACTTCACCCCCGGCCAGTGCTACGACGAAGCCCCCAACGGCAACGACTCGAACATCCACTGGGATCTGGTCCTGATTCAGCGCAAGGATTACGGCGGCGGTGAGATCTGGTTCGACGACAAGCTGATCCGCAAGGACGGCGTCTTCACCGACGAAAAGATGGAGAAATCGTTCTCGGCCGATAACCTTCGCGCCAAAGGCATGGACTGATCCGCCGAAGACTCATTTTGTGCGGCAGTTGTCCACATCTGCCGCGCTCCGCAAGAACGAACGGAACAGTGGAGAGAGACTCATGGATGTATTCGATTACGCTATGAAAATGGAACTCGACGGCAAGGCCTTCTACGAGAAGGGCGCCGATTCGACCGACAACCCGCAGATCAAGAAGATCTTCAGGACGCTCGCCGAGGAAGAACACCGGCATTTCAACATCTTCAAGAAGATGAAAGCCGGCGAGAAGGCCGACAGCAGCGACCTCGCCCCCAAAGGCACGACCGTGCTGACCGTCAAGAACGTCTTCCAGGAAATGGTCGACGCCGGCAAGAAGTCACTCGAGGGCGACACGACCAGAGACCTCTGGAAAGAGGCGATCGAAATCGAGCGCAAGTCGGAGAAGCTCTACCGCGACGCCGCGGCCGAGGAGAAGGACGAGAAGCGCAGGGAGATGCTGAACCTGATCGCCGATGAGGAGAAGAACCACATCTACCTGATCGACAACATGATTTCGTTCCTCACCGATCCGGAGTCGTTCCTGGCGTCGCAGAACTACAAAAATTTCAAGAGCTGGGAAGGCCGATAAGCGCGCCGAAGTGTCCGGCGAGTATCAACGAAGCACCCGGCGGGTGTTCCATCAGGTCCTGGGTCGTTCTG
>CAYPYM010000451.1:0-3431 GCA_964414435.1 uncultured Ignavibacteriales bacterium
GTCATGAGGATGATCAGAAGAATCGCGATCCCGATGAAAAAGTCGGCGAACCGCCAGATGTTGTTGAAATGGGAATAGGAGATCAGCTTCGCCTTCCGGGCGGCGGACATCGGATAAGTCGGCATCTCGCTCCCGGACGATCCCGCCGCCGCGGCGGTATCCGGTGCCGTGGAGTCGGCGGCCAGCACCGGTACGCTGTCGCGCAGAGCGGGCGTCACAGAGTCGGTCGCGGTGCTGTCGGCGAGCGCCGAGCCGGCCGGGACCATTATCATTGCCAGCAGAAGCAGAAGAAGCAGTGCTCTCATAGGTTCCTCCGGCACTCGCAGGTGCCACTATGCGTATCTGATATGTCCCGGACGCCGCCGCGTTTCCGTTCTGCGGATCGTCGTCAGTCGAGTTTGCCGTGCAGAATCAGACCCCAGCGGCCGGTGACAAAAACATCGGAACCGCCCGGGCTGATCCAGAGACTGTACAGGTGCTCGTCGGTGACCCCGCTGATCGCTTGCCAGCGACGGTCGTAGAGCTGAAGAATTGTGCCGTGAAGGCCGACCGCCATTACGCGGCCGTCGCCGGTGCCGTCGATGCCGTAGATGTGATCCGATATCCCGCCGTCGTCCATGGGATTCCAGCCGGTGCTGTCAAGATGCCCGATATACCCGTTGTTGCCGACCACGTAAAGATCGGCCGAGGTCCGTCCCCAGGCGCCGCGGAGTACTCGCGGGGTTCCCCAGAGCGATCGGGTCCACCCGCTGTCGGTCATCATCCCGACCAGCTGCGGCTCACCGACCGCCATCAGGACCGGCGTATTCGGGCCGACCGCCGATGACATCAGCGGGCCGATCCAGGCACCGTAGAAACTGCCGATAACACCCTCGGTCGAGACCAGCTCGGTCCAGGAGGAACCGTCGTAATGCAGGGTGAGGCCATACCGGCCGAGCGCATAGATGTCGTCGGGCGCGAATCCGCGCACGGTGAACAGGTCGTTGCCACCCCACCGCACCGAGTCCCACGACACACCGTCGTAGTGCATAATCAGGCCGCTGTCGCCGACCGCGTACAGATCGTCATGAGCGAAGCCCCAGATACCATGAAGCAGGCGGTCGGTGTGGCTGTCCATCGCACTCCAGCCCGTGCCGTCGTTGTGAAGAATAATACCGGAATCGCCGACCGCGAAGATGTCATGCGACGAGAGCCCGAACACGCCGAGAAGAGAAACGCTGACTCCCGTCGGCTCCGTCTGCCACTGGCTCGATACCGGTTCCGGCCCCGATGGGTTGTCGGAGCAGGCCATCAACAACACCAGGCTGAACAGAAGAACCGCAATACATTCCAGGATCAGATTCGACCGCTGTCGATACGACATCCCCCGCCTCCATTGCTTGCCGGTCCGCCGGGGAGCGGACGGCTGTTGCTCTTCGTTTCTGGACCATATGATACCCGTTTGCCGGCCCGCCGTCAAGTAGAGGACCGCTTTCAGAACGTCGGTACGGGGACCTTCGTGTCTTTTTAGTGCGTTCGATTCTTGCATGAAAACGGGCGCTGTCGTATATTTGCCCCTGAGTGAGCCATAGAAATCCTGAGGGGAGGTTATCCGCCGTTGACATTACCTCTGTTCCGATCATCGATTGTCGCCCTGCTCATCGTGCTGCTGTCGGTCGCACTCGTCAGCGCTGCCGGCCCGGATCTCGGTCGCCTCGGCATCCGCGCGGGATGGACCGAGTCGAACATGCGTGGCGATGGTATCCACGCCTTTCCGGTTGACCCGATCGCCGGCTATTCGTTCGGGGCGTTTTATTCTATCGGCCTGACCCGTCACATCGTCGTTCAGCCCGAGATCAGCATCTGCCGGCTCGGCCTGAAGCGCACCTTCAATGGTTTTATCCCGATCGACCGTCTGCATTTCACCGAGCAACTCCACCTGACTTATCTCGAGGGATCGTTGATTTTGCGGCTGCCCTATCCCGGACCGACGTCGCGACAGCTCTCGGTGCTGTTCGGCGCGACCGCACGGTATGGGATCAGCGGCAAGGCTGATGGCGGCTGGGTGTCTGACTCCGGTGATTCATACGATTACAATACGAAGATCGATAATTTCCACCGGTTTGATCTGGCCCTGACGGTCGGCGGCAGCTTCCGCCTCGAAACCGGACTGGTCCCGCTTGTCTTCGACCTGCGATACATGCACGGCCTCGTGAATCCTTTCGACAATGTCGACCTGGTCCAGGTCGACCCGCTCTATGATTATTATATCGCCGCCCCGCTCAACGGCGACGCCTACGAACTCAAGAACAGCAACCTCGCCTTCACGGTCGGGGTCATGCTTGGCCGCTGAGCCGGGGAAGGAAACACCATGAAAAGAATCCGCACGCTTCTGCTTTCATTCTCGGTGATTCTGGTCACCCTGCTGACAGGTTGCAGCCATACCCTGCGCGTTCCGCCGGCCGAGGCTCCCTCGCATCCGGATGTCCGCTACACCCGCATGGTGAAGGCGGCGCACGCCACGGCCGTCTACCTCAAGGCCGACTCCCTGATCGGCGCCGATTCGCTCGTGAAGGTAGATTTCGATCAGAATGGCGGACGGGTCGATGTCGCCCGGATGACCGTCGACGGCGTCGATACACGCGGCGAGGAGCGCTCTTTCGCGATCGACAGCCTGTCGTACGTTGAGTTTAAGCCGACCGATGCCGGACGGCAGTATATGCCCGTCTCGGCGCTGACCAAAACCCTGCGGGATACGACAATATCGATGGCGCGGATGCAGCGGAGCGATGCCCCGCCCTGTTACGATGTCATAGATTTCAAGAACGGAGGCGTGTACGATCCCAAGGCGAACGCCATTGTCGGCATGACCTCGCGGGGCACCCGAGTCCGCACGCCGATGAACCAGGTCTATTACCTGCAGTACTCGTGGCGGGAATGGCACACCGGGCGGATATTCCGGGCCGGCCTGGGTCTCGCGGCCGCAGCGGCGGTGGCGAGCGGCGGCGCGGTCGTGTTTGACCCGAAGTGAATGTGTGAGACGACTGACATGACAAACGGGACAGGCATTTGCCTGTCCCGTTTTGCTTGTCTGTGCTCTCGTCCCAATCACTGAGCGGCGGCTGGCCTCATCCACCGTCCAGGCACGCAGGAATCTCGAGGGGCGACACACCCGAAGGGTGCTAGGCCACGGTCACTTCCTTACAGAGATACACATCCTGAATCGCGTTGAGCAGTTTCACGCCGTCCTTCATCGGCTTCTGGAACGCTTTCCGCCCCGAGATCAGACCGGTGCCGCCGGCGCGCTTGTTGACCACGGCCGTGCGGACCGCCGCCTCGAGATCACCGGCGCCCTTGCTCTCGCCGCCCGAGTTGATCAGTCCCGCCCGGCCCATGTAGCAGTTCACCACCTGGTAGCGGGTCAGGTCGATCGGGTTGTCGGTTGTCAGCTC
>CAYPYM010000452.1:0-3427 GCA_964414435.1 uncultured Ignavibacteriales bacterium
CCCAGACGACGCCTTCCATGTCGTCGGGGACAGGCATTCCCATGATATCGAGTATGTTCGGGCCGCCGTCTATGAGGTTGCATCCATCCACACGGCCGCGTTTCGTGCCCGCGTTGGCGAGGATGAACATGCCGTACTGGGCGTGCATGGCATCGTCCGGACCGATCTCCGTCTCGAAAGTATAGATGCCGTCGTGTCCCACGTCTTCCGAGGCCCGCCAGTAGAGGTCGTCGAAATTCACGACCAGATCAGGCATTCTTTCGACATAGGGGCCAGTATAGATATCCTGCCTGCGAAAGGCCGTGGTGTTCATCTTTCGGCCCGTATGGTCCGGCAGGTTCTCGAGCTTCTCTTTGATCTCGGGCCAGAGCGATTGCGGGAAATAGGCGCGTGACGCGGCCGAGCATTTCTGGCCCTGGAATTCGAAGGCGCCGCGAGTGCAGGCGGTCACGAGAGCGTCGACATCGCACGAGTTGTGCGCAACGATAAAGTCCTTGCCGCCGGTCTCGCCGACCAGTCGCGGATAGCAGCGATAGTTTTCGAGATTCTCGGCGACCGTCTTCCACATCATCTGGAACACGGGGGTGGATCCGGTGAAGTGGATCCCGGCGAGATGCCGGTTTTTCAGGACGCTCTCACCGATCGCCGAACCGCGGGCGAAGATCAGGTTGATAACGCCGTTGGGCAGACCGGCTTCGATGAGGATCTTCATGAGCCAGTGCGAGGTGTAGGTCGCGCTCGACGCCGGTTTCCAGACGGAGACGCCGCCCGCCACGGCGGGGGCCACCGGCAGGTTGCCGTTGATCGAGATGAAATTGAACGGCGTGACGGCGAACACGAAGCCTTCGAGCGGACGATGGTCGACCCGGTCCCAGATCCCTTTGGGCGAGGAGGGCTGGATGGTGTCGTAGATGTCCTGCATACACTGGCAGTCGAAACGGTAGAAGTCGGCCAGTTCCGCGACGGCAACGAACTCGGCCTGGAAGACGGTCTTGGAGTGCGCCAGCATCGCGGCGGCATTCATGATCGCGCGGTATTTGCCCGAAATCAGGTCGGCGGCGCGGAGAAAGATCGCGGAGCGCTGCTCCCACGGCATGAACTGCCACGTTTTCTGCGCTTCGACCGCCGCCTCGACCGCCATCTTCACTTCCTTTTCACCGCCCTGGTAGTAGTGTCCAAGGACGAGGTCGTGATTGTGCGGAGCGGTGATTTTGATCTTCTTGTCGGTGGTCACCGGCTTGCCGTCGATCACAAGCGGAATGTCGATCGGGTTGGCTTTGAGATAGGCCAGCGCTTTCTCGAGGTCCGCCCGTTCGGGCGATCCCGGAGCGTAGTTGAGCACCGGCTCGTTGTTCGGTTCAGGAATTCGATACATCGACGCTCCTCCTTACGGTAAGGACTATGTGCACACTGCTTTTCGTTCTCAGGGTCCCGTCCGCCCGCAGTCGTTCCGCGGTTTTCGGGGCTTGAATGATACACACAAAGAACAGGAGGGGCAAGGGGGCTGGCGCCGTTTTTCACGAGATCGTAACTGCATACTCCTCGCGGTGTTTGGGCCGCCGGGGGCGCCGCCGGCGGGAATCGGCGCCGTCTCTGTCCGATTCCCCGCTGAGGGAGACAAAGGGATCGGCGAATCGAACGGTGAGACACCTGACAGGATCCGGCTTCGGCAACTGACTTTTGCCGATAAGTCGCTATTTGGCAATGTCTTACATAACCGCAACGAGGCCGGACAATGGCCTCTTTCCGGAACAACCCGGCCCCCGACGGTCAACCTTCGGCCGTTTTTTCCGACAAGGTAACTATATAAGCCGGCGAATCGGCCGGGATGATTTTTGGACCTAAACAATCGGGGGATCGGCGAGGATGGCCGACCCGGCAGAGGGACCAGTTGGAGCATTTTGACCAGATTCTACTCGATGAGCAGCTTGCCACCGAAGAGCAGATAAACGAAGCACGAGAACGAAGCCGCCAGTTCGGCGGGAGTCTCGATGAACACCTGTTCCGGCTCGGCTATGTCGGCAAGCCGGATCTCCTGAAGGCACTGGCGCGACGCTACGAGTGCGAGAGTGTCGACCCGGCCGCGATCGAGGTCAGCGAGCAGCTGGCGGGCATGATCCCGGCCGAGACTGCCTGGCGTCTTCGTGTACTACCTATCGGTTTCGAGCCGTCCACCCAGACGCTCCGGGTGGCGACCGCCACGCCGGCCGACGAGGATCTTCATCACGCGCTGACCGAGGCCGTGCCGCAGTATCATATCGAATATCTGGTCAGCCTGCGGTCGGCGCTCGACTGCAAGCTGATCGAAGTCTACCGCGCCGCCCCGATCGAGCCGCCCGTACGACACTGGTCCAAGCCGCCGCGCGCCAGTTTTCTCATGCTGACGTCGTACCCCGAGTCCGATCAGTATCTCGCCATGGCGCTGAGCGCCGAGAACAACCGGGTGGTGGTGATCGACACGCTCGAGGAAGCGATGAGCGAGATCGATGCCGAGCGCTTCTCCGCGATTTTGATTCGCGACGCCGACACCGAACGGTACCGTCCGTTTATCGATCGTTGCCGGATGTTCTCGGTGTCGACGCCGGTCCGGTTCTACACGTCGCTGGGCGAACTCGCCGGTCTCGATATCGGCCTGACCGGGGCGACCCAGTTGCTCTCGGCCAACCTCCGCCTGTGCGCCGGTCTGGTCGCTTCTGACACCGAAACGCCGCCGGCGCGCACCGTCCCGATGGGAGATTATGTCGAACGGATCTGCCGCCAGCTCAATTTGCCGCCGCACGACCGGATGCTGGTTACCAACGCCGCCTATCTCTGCGACCTTGCCCGTCTCTACCTGGGTGATTCGCAAACACCCGACTGGCGGGAGGCGTTCGCGGGCCTGGGCGGGCAGGGGGAGGCGCCGGTCTTTCCACCCGCGGTTATCGATATGCTTCGCGCCATGACCGCCAGCGAGCCGAGCCGCTATCCCGACCGTCTTCCGCTGGAAGCGCTTGGCGGCAATATTCTCAAGCTGGCCGATTATTATCACCGACGCTGGAAGGACACGGAGCGGCCGCCGGAGCAGGTGGCGCGGGGTCTGACGACCAAGGCGATCGAGGCGCTGGGCGGAATGTCGCGCTTCGTGAGCCGGGGTGACGTCGTGTGGATCAAGCCGAACATCGGCTGGAACCGCGCGCCGGAGTACGCGGCGAACACGAACCCGGTGGTCGTGGCCACGCTCGCCAAGCTGTGCCTGATCGCCGGCGCGAAGAAGGTGAAGATCGGCGACTATCCGTGCAATCCGGCGAAGCAGACGTACGAGACGAGCGGGATCGCGCCGGCGGCGCGGGAGCTGGGGGCGGAGATGGTGTTCCTCGACGCGCGGCGTTTCCGGAAGATGTCGATCGGCGGAAACCGGCTGAAGGATCACCCGGTGTATCCGGAGATC